>NZ_JBEZGQ010000001.1:0-85877 GCF_040650095.1 Actinoplanes sp. NPDC048791
GATCAACCGGCGAAGCACGACGCAGAACGGCCCGATCAGGCGGCAAGTGCGCCGCCGGTTGATCAATTGAAGACGGCGGGTCGCGCGACTCACCCGATCCGCGTCTTGCCGCCGTTGACCGTGATGAAGGTATCGCCGGCCTCTGTCCGGCGGTTGTCCTCTTCCTGTCCGAGCAGCATGCGCAGGACTTGTCGCGCGTCGCGCCGTCGGTCCTCGGCAGAGTGAACCGCGGCCATCGCCACCAGGGCGATGACCAACAGATAGGCGCCGGCAAGTCCGGCGATCGCTGCGATGGCCCACTGGGTGTCGTGCAGCAACCCGACCACAGCGACCGCCGCCTGGGCGAGCGTCCGCAGCACCCGGACCACCATCGGCCCGAACCGCCCTTGCAGGTGAACTCCGAACACTTGCAGCTCTACGGAGTCACGCGGGGTGGGGTGCCAGCGCTCCGTCATTGCTCGCGGACGAGACCGGACCGAAGCAGTAGCCGCGGGGATATCAATTCCCGCCTTGGCCGGCACGCGCACCTGCCGCCTGGCCGAATGGCTTGGCCGTCCATGTCCGGTGCGGGACTTGGGCAGTCGTCGAGCGGGACGTGCCACTGCAGCGGTTTCCCGCTCGCGTTGGCTGTTCATCCATGCGGTCAGCCGCGCCGCGCCGGCGTCAACGTCGTGCCCGGCGGTCTGCGCGGCCTGGCTGTGAATCTGCTCAAGCAGGTCCGGCAGCTGAACCTCGACCGGATTCTCGCCGCGGTGGTCATCCGTGCTGGTCATGCCGTCTCCCCCTGATCCTGCTCGTCGATGTCGCTGCGCTGCTGAGCCCTTCGCCTCGGAGCAGGATCGCGATGCGCCACTCCGCGCGAAGCCCGTGGATCACCTTCATGCACCGGTTGACCAGATCGCGGGCGAGCTCGCCACGCTCCTGTGCCAGCAACCTGTACACCGGGTCGGCGGACTCTTGTTCAGCCCACGGTTGGTCGAACCAGTCGCTGTCCTCCAGCGGATCGACCACCACGAGCTGGATCCGGGCATGCCTGCGGTACTCGTCGACCGCGCGATTGCGTACGACCAGGCGGAGCCAGCTGAACAGACCCGCGTCGTTGTATGCGGAGCGCCTGTCCCACTGTCGGTACAGCAGTTGGAAGGCCTCGTCGACGATGCCCTCAGCAGCATCGAGGTCTCCGCCGGTGTACGCCATCACGTACCCGACCAAGGGCTTTGACCAGCGTCGATACCGGCGCTCGAGCTTCGCTTCGACATCCTCAACCATCGTGCCTGCTCGTGGGCAGGAACGCTGCCACGTGGCCGGGCGCCAGTAGCAGCACTACCTGCGTCGACGCCGTGGTCACGGGTTGCCGGACGGGACCGTTACCGACCCAGACCCACATGGGCGGGCCGCCCAGACCTCGCCCCTGGATCACGACTGATCCTCCCGGCGCGTGGCGCACCAGCGCCACCAGCGTTGTGCGGCGCTGCCACTCCATGACCAAGCGGATCGCGCCGACCAACACCAAGGGCGCCAGCACGGCGCCCACCGCCGCCAACGACACCACATGTGGTGCCACCATCGATGTCATCTCCACCCATCCCGCCCACGTTCTGACGATGCTCACGCCAGACACTCGTGTTGCGTCTCCCGGCCGTTGAGGTGACCCGGGCGGGTTGGTCCGGATGGGTGCGACCTCGACATGTCGGCTTGCTGGTGTCGACCGACAAACTTCCGGGCGTCTTCCGTGTACTGGTTTCGGGTGAATTCCGGTGGCATGCTGGCTTCGGAACGCGGCCGGAGGTGCACGGTGGAGACATCACCCCAGCGGGATGGGGCTGGCGACACCCCCTCAGCCGTGCGCGTTCTCGTCGGGGCCTACCTGCGGCAGTTGCGTGAGGACAGTGGTCTGACCGGGGCCGAAGCCGGCGCACCGCTGCACCTCGGGGAGCCGGCGATCACCGGCATGGAGCTGGGCCGGGTCGTCCTCGACGAGCGTGACGTCCTCGCTCTGCTGTCGCGCTACGGCATACACGACGCTCAGGAACGGGCGGCCCTGCTGGCGCGCGTCCGCGAGACCAACGCGCCCGGCCGCTCGCATTCCTACAGCGATGTGACACCGAACTGGTTCCAGCGATACCTGAGCCTGCAAGCGCGGGCTTCGCTGATCCGGACCTACGAGGTGCAGTCCGTGCCGGGCCTGCTGCAGACCGAGGCGTACGCCCGGGCAGTCGTCCCACGCCGGGTCCGGCAGCGGCTGGCGCAGCAGCAGGTGCTCAACCGTCCGGACCCGCCGAAACTGTGGGCGCTGGTGCACGAGGCGGCGCTGCGGCGCCCGGTCGGTGGCCGGGCGGTGATGCGCGACCAGCTGGAGGCGCTGATCGCCGTCGTGACCAAGTCGCCGAACGTACGGCTGCAGGTGCTGCCCGTCGCCGCGGGCGGGCACGCGACGGCCGGCGGCTCGTTCACGATCCTGCGGTTCCCCGAGCCCGACCTGCCGGACATGGTCTACCTCGAACAGCTCACCAGCGCGCTGTACCTGCACAGCCGCGCGGACATCGACTTCTACTTCCACGCGGCGAACCGCCTGTTCGTCGAGGCCGCGCCGCTGCGGGACACCGCCGGGATCCTGGAGCGGATCATCGACGACCTGCGCCCTCCACGACGGACCCGTACTCCACGAAACGAAGGGCATCCTCGATGACCGACGGACAAGCGCCGCAGATCGACACCACCGTCCCGCAGACGGCCCGGGTCTGGAACTACTGGCTGGGCGGTAAGGACAACTACGCGGTGGACCGTGACCTCGGCGACCAGATCGCCAAGGAATACCCGATCATCGTCGACATCGCCCGGGCCGACCGCGCGGTGCTGAACCGGGCCGTCCGCTACCTGGCGGGTGAGGCCGGCGTCCGGCAGTTCCTCGACATCGGCACGGGCCTGCCCACCACGAACAACACGCACGAGGTGGCCCAGGAGGTGGCCCCGGAATCCCGGATCGTCTACGTCGACTACGACCCGCTGGTGCTGGTGCACGCCCGGGCGCTGCTGACCAGCGGCCCCGAAGGCGCAACGGACTACATCGACGCGGACCTGCGTGACACGGCGACGATCCTGCGGGAGGCGGGGCGCACGCTGGACTTCACGAAGCCGGTCGCGCTGATGCTGTCGGGGATCCTGGCCCACCTGCCGTCGGCCGAGGAAGCGGCGGCGATCGTCCGAAGGGTCATGGACGCCCTGGCGCCGGGGAGTTATCTGGTGGTGGTCGACGGAACCAACACCAACCCGGAGCTGAACGAGGTCATGAAGATCTGGAACGCTACGGCGAATCCGCCCTATGCGATGCGGAGTCCGGAGGAGATCGCCAGTTACTTCGCGGGGCTGGAGCTGGTGGAGCCGGGTCTGGTGGACGTGACCCGGTGGCGGATCGAGCCGGGGGAGACTCTGCCGCTGCACAACCTGGTCGGGGTGGGTCGCAAGCCTGCGTGAGCTTCGATCACAGGCACGGCGGGGTGTACCGGTGGAAGCGCATCCCTCGGAAGGTCAGCTCGTTCGGGGTCTTGCCGACGAAGACCAGGCCGCGAGCCTCACTGATCGCATCGGCGAACGAGTGGGCGGGAGCGCCGAGCTCAGGCACTGCCGTCCACGCCCCGGGCCGGAAGCTGAAGAACCTGGTCACCGTCCGGCCGTGGGTCGAGGGGATGGCGGTGGCCCATTGAGCGCCGCCGCTCCAGTGCGACGCGGGCCGTAGTTGCACGTACAGGTCGTCGGTTGCGCTGTAGGTCAGCCAGAATCCCCTGGATCTCGACAGGTCGACCTGGGCCTCGAACTGGTTGGCGAGCCAGACGACGACCACGTGCCATTCCGCGTTCAGGAAGGTGACCTGGGCTTTGTAGCCGGTGCGGGTGGGCACGAGCAGGCTGCCGGTCGCCGGGACCGTGGTGCCCTCGCCGCTGGCCAGCCATTGCTGGAGGCGATCGATCGAGGGGGTCGCGCACTCGTGGGTGCTCGGGGCTGGTGGGTGAGCGTTCGCGGCTGTGGGAGCCAGGAGCAGGCAGGCGGCGAATACCGCCAGGGATGACCTCATTGCCACCGACAGTCGTTGCATGGACAGCCTCCCCGCTTCAGTAAACCTTGTTAAAGGTTGTCTGGCGGCTCGAAAGAAGTCAAGAGCATCGATGTAAGTCAGGCCGGGGCTGCGCCCGGGTGCTTGGCCAGCCACAGCTCCAGGCCGTCGAGCACCCGATCGAGGCCGAAGGCGTACATCTCCTCGAGCACCTGATCCGGGTCCTGGCGCATCGGCCCGGTCTCCTTGCGCCACTTCTCGTAGTTCGGGTTGTCCGGACCGAGCCGCTCGAGGTAAGGCTCCACGTCCTCCGCCACCTCCTGCCACGTCTTCCCCGTGCGCCCGAGAGCCGACCTGGCCGCCGCCTCCGAGGTCGCCGACCCGATGGCGTGTGCGTGCAGTACGGCGGTCGCATGTGACAACGCCATGCCGCTGAAGCCAGCTCTGGTGAACAGGGCCACGAGCTGTTCACCCAGCCGCATCGCGTTCGGGCCGAGGGTCGGGTGCAGTCCGAGCAGGCCGATCACCCACGGGTGCCGCAGCAGCGCCGACCGCATGCCGTTCGCGCAGATCGACGCGCCCATCCGCCAGCTCGTGTCGCCGGGCACCGGCACGTAGACCTCGCCCAGGACCTCGTCGACCGCGAGTTCGAGCAGCTCGTCCTTGTTGGCCACGTGCCAGTACAGCGAGGTGGCGCCCGAGCCGAGCTTGGTGCCGAGCCGGCGCATGCTGAGCCCGGCCGGTCCCTCCGCGTCGAGCAGTTCGATCGCCGCGCGGACGATCTGCTCGCGGCTCAGGCTCGGCTGGCCGGTCTGCGCCCGGGGTGGCCGCAGCCAGACGGAACCGGTGAACGAGTCGGACTGCGACGGCATGCAGGTTCCCTTCGACCTGCCCATTCTAAAGGGCCTCGCACAGTGTTCGAGTCCACTGGTACGGTGTGCGAGCCAATCGCACACTGTACGAGAGAGGTCGTCATGACGGACCGCAACCCTCGTCGCTGGTTGATCCTCGGCGTGCTCTGCCTGAGCCTGCTGGTGGTCGTCGTCGACAACATGGTGCTCAACATCGCGATCCCGTCGCTCATCCGCGACCTCGGTGCGAGCACCGCCCAGATTCAGTGGATCATCGACGCCTACATCCTGGTCTTCGCCGGCCTGCTCCTCACCGCGGGCAGTCTGTCGGACCGCCACGGCCGCCGCCGGGGGCTCGTGACCGGGCTGATCGTCTTCGGTAGCGCCTCGGTGCTGGCCACGGTGTGCCAGACCCCCGAGCAGCTCATCGCCGTCCGCGGTCTGATGGGTGTCGGCGCCGCTTTCCTGATGCCGGGCACCCTGTCGATCCTCACCACCGTCTTCGCCGAGGACGAGCGCAAGAAGGCGATCGCCATCTGGAGTTCGGTGCTGATGCTCGGCGCCCTCGGCGGGCCCAGCCTCGGCGGCCTGTTGCTCGAGCACTTCTGGTGGGGCTCGATCTTCCTGCTCAACGTGCCGATCGCCGTCCTCGGCATCGTCGCCGCCCTGGCGGTCATCCCCGAGTCGCGGGGCCGGGCGAGCCGTCCCGACCTGCTCGGCGCGCTGCTCTCGATGATCGGCATGACGGCCCTGGTCTGGGGCGTCATCAACTCGGCGCAGCACGGCTGGGACTCACCGTCCACTCTCGGCGGTTTCGCGGTCGCGGTGGCCGGGCTGGGCGCGTTCACCTGGTGGGAGCGCCGGGTCGCCGAGCCGATGCTGCCGCTCAAGCTGTTCCGCGACCGGAACTTCGCGGGCGCCAGCCTCTCGATCGTGCTGTTGTCGTTCTCCGCCGGCGGCGTGCTGCTCGCCCTCACCCAGTACCTGCAGTTCGTGCTCGGCTACGAGCCCCTCAAGGCCGGCACGGCGTTCATCCCGATGCTGGTCACCGCGATGGCCTTCAACGGCGTCGGCGTCGTGATCGACAAGCGCTTCGGCACCCGTACGGCGCTGGCGGCCGGCCTGCTGCTGGTGTCGGCGGGCTTCGGGGTCCTCGCGTCGCTGTCGCCGGGCGACGGTTACCCGAAACTGGCCCTCGCCCTGGTCGTCCTCGGCATGGGCAGCGGCACCGCCGGACCCGCCGCCTACGGAACGCTGATGAGCGCCCTCCCGCCGGATCGGGTGGGCGTCGGATCCGCCGTGAACGACACCGTCCAGCAGGTCGGCACGGCGCTGAGCGTGGCGGTGCTCGGCAGCGTGCTCACCGCCACCTACCGCGCCGCGATGCCGGCCGACGTGGCCGGCCAGGCGCGGGACTCGATCGGTGACGCCCTGCGCATCGCGGCCACCACCGGTGACGCCGCGCTGGCCCGGGTCGCGCAGGAATCCTTCGTCTCGGCCATCGCCTCGACCTCCCTGATCGGGATCGCCGGCGGCATCCTGGCGGCAGTCGTCGCCGTGGCCGTCCTACGCCCGAAGCCGCGGGTGGCCGCCGCCGAAGAAGCCGCCCCCGCCGAGCCGGAGTCGCAACTGGCCGGCTGAGCCCGGGGGCAACTCACGGAACGCTGAGGTCGTGCCGGAAGGCGTACGCGACGGCCTGGGCCCGGTCGCGGGCGCCGATCTTCGCGAACAGGTGGTTGACGTGGCTCTTCACCGTCGCCTCACTGACCGTCAGCCGGGCAGCGATCTCGGCGTTGGACAGGCCGCCGGCCATCAGGGACAGCACTTCGGCCTCGCGCGGCGTGAGACCGTCCGGGAAACCCGGCCGCGGCGCCGGCTCACCGGCGATGGCGTCCACGAGGTGCCGCTGTACGGCCGGATCGATGACGGCCTGGTCGTCGACCACCTGCCGTAGCGCCTCGTGGATCTGTTCACCGCCGGCGTCCTTGGTCAGGTAGCCGCGGGCGCCGGCCCGGACCGCGTCCAGCACCGACCGGTCGTCCGAATACGTGGTCAGCACCACCACCTTGACCTCGGGTGCCTCGGTACGCAGCCGGCGAGTGGCCTCGACCCCGTCGCATCGGGGCATTCTCAGGTCCATGAGCACGACGTCCGGCCGTACGGTCCGGGCCAGCGCGACCGCCTCGGCGCCGTCGGTGGCCGTGCCCACCACCTCGACGCCCTCCATCAGTCCGAGCACCATGCTCAGCCCTTCGCGGACCACCCGCTGGTCGTCGGCGATGAGCACCCGGATCATGCCGGCACCGCCAGCTCGACCCGGAATCCGTGACCGGTCGCGCCCGCACTGAGGGTCCCGCCCAGCAGCTCGGCCCGTTCCCGCATCCCGCTCAGCCCGTATCCGTCCGTCTCGTCGGGAATCACGGGCGGTCCGGCGGCGAAGTCCTCGACGATCAGGCGGGTATCGGTGGCTTCGTAGGCCAGGCGCAGCGAGACCCGGGTCGGCGACGCGTGCCTGGTCACGTTGGTCAGTGCCTCCTGCGCCACCCGGTAGATGGCCAGCCGCGCCTGCGACTCCAGCGGGTGCGGCTCCCCGGACACCGCGAACTCGCACGGCACAGCCTGGTCCCGGGTGAACTGCTCAGCCAGCCCGGCCAGCCGGTCGGGACCCGGCAGGTCGTCGTCGCGCAGCAGACCGATGGCCCGCCGGGCCTCCTCCAGACCGTTGCGGGCGAGGTGCTGGGCGCGGTCGATGGCGACCACCAGTTGTGGATCGGCCGGATCCCGGGCGACCAGCATGCGAGCGCCCTCCAGCTGCAGCGACAGCCCGGACAGCGAATGGGCGAGCACGTCATGCATCTCGCGGGCCAGCCGCTGGCGTTCGGCCAGCACGGCCGCCTCGGCCAGTGCCGCCTGGCCCGCTTCCCGCTCGGCGAGCAGCCGCTTGGTCTCGCGCTGCGCCTCGGCCAGCCGGAACGCCAGGTACATCAAGCCGAACAGCACGGCGAACCCGGCGAGCACGGCCAGGAAACCGAAGTCCTGCCCGGTGATCGAGGCCGCCATCTCGAGCACCACGAACGCTGCGATCAAAACCGGGACAGCCACCCGTACGGGCATCAGCCCGGTCGCCGCGCACAGCACCGCGACCAGCACCGCCACCGAGCCGGGGCCGCCCGGCTGCACCGCCACCAGCGTCACCGAGCTGACCAGCATCGCCGCGACGAACACCACGTGCGCCGGCCGGACCGGCCGGCGGACGGTCGCATTGCGGCCGAACACCCCGGCCACGAACGTGGCGGTGGCCAGCACGACGACCAGCTCCCGGCCGGCCGGGCCGAAGCCGGGCCCGGTGACCGCGGCCGCCCACACGAACCACGCCAGCATCAGCGGCGTCAGCAACTGCATCCACCGCACCACCCGGAGACGGGTCAGCGCGGGTTCCTCGGTGTGCACCCTTCGAACGTAGAACGGTATCGGCGCGGCAGCATCGGTTCACGGGTGTAGAGGTGTCTCCACCCCGGGGTGGGGACGGAACTTCGATCCGCGCGCCGATGCCCCGGCCCGGCTCCGGCTCGCAGGCTGGGCGGCATGAGAAACGACCATCTGAACGCCGCTGTGCGGCTGCTCACCGCTTTCCTGGTGATCAGCCTGTCGACCGTCGTCGCCGTGGTGCTGCTGCGCCACCATCCCACCCTCGTCACCTCGGCCGTCTGGGTCCGTACGCCCCTGGTCGCGGCCAGCGCCGCGGTGCTCCTGCTCTTCGCCCGCCGCGCGGCCGCCGGCCACAGCGGCTCGTTCCGGCGGCTCCGCATCATCTCGGTGGTGGTGCTGGCCGCGATCATCGCGGTGGTCGCCTGGCCGGGCGCGTTCCCGGTATGGCTGCGCGTCGAACAGGCCGTATGTGGCCTGCTCATGCTCGGCGTCGTGGTGCACGTCAACCGTCGCGCCGCCCGCTCGCGTACCGCTGATCCTCGGCCGAAGGCCGGAATGTTTTGATCTTTCCATGACCGAACGGGACGGCATCGTCGAATACGGATCGCCCGCTTTCCGGGCCGGGAACTGGTCGGCGCACTTCACCGGTACGGACGACGGGCGGACGCTGCTCGCGATCGACTCCGGGCGGGTCGACGCGATCGACCTGGAAACGGGTGTGGTGACGACGGGGCCCCGGGTCACGGCGGTTGCCACCCGCGGAGACGTCGTGGCCGTGGCGTCGGAGAAACGACCGGACGCGGTCACGCTGCTGGCCCTGCCGGAGCTGACGGCGCGGGAGGAGATCGACGCCGGCGGCCGGGTGTACCAGCTGGCGGTGGGCGGCACGACGATCGCGGCGCTCACCGCCGACCCGTACGCGTTGGCCCTGATCGTGGATGGCACCGTGCACCGGATCGACCTGCCCGACGAGGCGACCTGCCTTTCCGTGTCGCCGGACGGGACGCTGGTCGCTGTGGGTACCGACAAGGGCCGTACCGGAAATGTGCTGGTCGTGGATGCGACGACCGGGACGGTCCGGCACACGCTGACCGGGCCGCGGGCACCGGTCAGCGCGGTGGCTGTCTCCGCGGCGCAAGACCTGGTGGTGGCGGCGGCCGGGCCGCGCGTGCTCGGCTGGACGCCGAGCGCGAAAAAGCCGAAGGCGAGGACCCTGTGGGTGTCGCCCAAGGAGGGTGCGTCACTGGCCGGGATCACCCCGGCCGGGCGGCTGATCGCGTACGCGCGGCAGGCGGCGACCGTCTCGATCGATCCGGCGACGGGTGCCGCCGACTGGGAGACCGGCTCGTACGGCCCGGCCCTGCTCCACGATGACCGGGTCATCTCCACCCGGTTCGGCGACTGCCACGAGCTCGACCCGGCGACCGGGGCGGTGCGGCACACCTGGACGCACCGGGGATACGTGAACCGGTTGACTGCCGTCGGCGAGACGATCGTCGGCAGCGGCCTGGACTCACGCCCGATGCTGTTCCGGCCCGGAGCGACCGGAATCCTCGAGCTGGGCGACGGCCATTCCCGATCCGTCATCGCCGTCTCCTTCGACGGCGACCGGTTCGCCACGGCCGGTGAGGACCACCGCGTCTGCGTCTGGGAGCGAGGCCGGCCGTCGCCGGTGTTCATGGCGATGCTCGACGAGATGCCGAACGTCCATCGCCGTCAGGGCATCGCGCTCGACGGCGGCACGCTGTTCGTCGGTGACAGCGAGCGCCTGCTGCGGTTCGCGGTCGGTGACCCGGAGCCGGAGGCACGCAGCGAGGAGCTGGACGGCAAGGTGGTGGCCGTGGCGTCGCTGGCGGACCGGGGCGAGGTGCTGGCCGCGTGCTCGAAGGGCTACCGCAACGGCGTGCTCTACCGGCTCGACGCGCGGACGCTGAAGGTCCGTGCGCAGGCCAAGGCGCCGCACGTCCTCGGGTCGATCGTCTACACGCCGGGCGCCGCGACGTTCGACCTGCGCTGGGCGACCGGGTTCCGGACCCACGAGATCAAGAGATTCCAGGACGTCGCGGAGTACGACTACCCCGCCCACCGCTCGCAGGTCCACCTCACGCCGGACCATGCGCTGGTGGTCTACGTGGACGGTCACGGGGACACTTCGACACTGCGGGTCCTGGACGTCGCCACGGGTGCCCCGCTGCACGATTCGATCACCATCCCGGCCGTGATCGGCGAGTCCTGCATGTCGTCCGGCGGTCTGCTGACGACCGGGCACACCGACGCGATCCGCTTGTGGGACCTCCGTTCCGGCACGCTCGCCGGTCAGCTGCCGGTGCGCACGCCCCTCGACCGTGGTTCAGTCCTGCGCTGGACGCCCGGCGAGAAGGCGGTCCTGGTCACCCATTCCTCGGGCGGGCTGCAGGAGGTGCCGTCGTAGCGTTGCCACCTTCCGGGAACGCGGACAGCTCGGCGAGGTACATCGCCTGCATCCGTTCGAAGTGCCGGACCAGCAGCAGGAGTTCCTCGACGGTGTAGCCCTCGATGAGCCGCTCCGCCCGCTCGGCGAACCGCTCGTACGGTTTCTCCAGCTCGGCGACCCGCTCGGGCCGCAGCGTGACGATCACCCGCCGCCGGTCCGCCGGGTCGCGGTCGGCCGTGACGTAACCGGCCTGCTGGAGCCGGCGGAGCATGCTGGTCACGGCCCCGGTGGTGAGGTTGGTCCGCTCGGCGACCTGCCCCGCGGTGGCGGATCCGGCGTCGGCGAGGAAGTCCAGGCACTCCAGGTCGCTCACGGTGAGGCCGAGGCGGTCCGCGACGGCGTACCGGAACACCATGGACAAGCGCGAGGTCTCCCGCCCGGCGCGCATGAGCCCGGCGATCGCGGACGCCCGGTCGGGCTCGGGGGACATGCCCGCCATCATGCCTCCGGCACGGTGACCCGGTGCAGCCGAGGTAGCACGCGGGTCAGCACCCAGTGCGGAGCGGCCGCACCCCCGGTGAGACGCCGCATCAGCCCGGCGGCGGTGTCCACGGCGCGGAAGGCGTAGGGCACCATCTCGTCCTGGTAGCCGGCGATCGCCTCCTCCACCGGCGTACCGTCCGCCCGGGCCTCAACGAGCCGCTGCCCGAGCAGGGCGGCGTCACGCAGCGCGGTGTTGCCACCGTGAGCACCGAACGGCGGCATGACGTGCACCGCGTCGCCCATCATCGTGGCCCGGGGCACCGCCCACCGTTGCGGGCGCCGGCCGGTGGCGAAAAGGTTGAGAACCGTGGCATCCAGCTCGGCCGTGTCAACCAGGCGCCGGACGAGCGGATGGAAGTCCGTGGTCATCCGGACGGCCAGATCCCGCAGCGCCAGCAGATTCCCGCGGAGGCCGGCGGGCACCTCCTCCTGCCGGAGCAACAGCCCCCACATGACGTAGTCGTAGCCGGTGGGCGCATAGCTGCCCGGAGCCATCCGCGCGAAGGCTTCCCGCGGACTTTCGCCGAAGCGCATGGAGGTAAAGAAAAAGGCGCGGCCCGGCCGGTCGGCGATGGCCAGAACCCCACTGGTACGCAGCGCGTCCGGGATGACGCTCTCGCCGTTCTGCCGCAGGGGCGACCGGCCGTAGACGCCGGCCATGGGGGTGCTCATCGGGTCGGCATCCGGCGTGAGCTGCGTACGCAGAGCAGAGCCGACGCCGTCCGCGGCCACTACGACGCTCGCCGCGACGGCCCCGCCGTCGGTGAACCGCAGTCGCAGCCCGGTTGGGCCGCCGTTGTCGACCGCGGCGGCGGCCTTGCCGTAGTGGATGCGTCCGTCCAGGCCGGACATGAGGATCGACCGCAGGGTCAGCCGGTCGACCTGGCGGGTCGCCTGCGGCTCGTCCTTGAAGTGGATGGTGAACGCGTCCCGCAGGCGGCTGTCGGTGAAGCGCAGATGGCCGCCGGGCTCGTCGCCGGTGGCCAGCGCGAGGCGGTACAGGGGGCGGGGGAGGCTTTCCCGCAGGGCTTCCAGACCGTAGCGGTCGAGGATGATGCGGTAGCCCTGCTGTCGGACGAAGGAGCCGGGGTCGCGCTCGTAGACGTGCACATCGATGCCGGCGCGCATCAGATATTGGGCGAGACAGAGGCCGGAGAGGCCGGCGCCGGCGATCGCTACTGAGAAGTCAGTCGATGTGCCCATGCCGATTATCTTAATGACTAAGATGATTCGGGCAAGGCCGGTCCACCTGCCGCCCGTCCCGCGCTTGTGAGCTTTCCCAAACCCTCAAGCGCGGACGCCGAGCTGGACGTCGGCGCGATCGAGCAGGCTGGTCCCGTTTCGCGCCCTGCGGGGCACGCGGATGATCCCGGCGTTGCGGCCGCGTCGGGCCATCTGGATGTAGGACAGGGCTCCGAGAGGGACGAGGACAACGCTGATGAAGGCGGCGTAGAGGGGCATCAGGAGTAGGGCGTAGTCGCGGTGCGACCAGTGCAGGTAGAAGCCGAGGCCGATGTAGAGGGCGACGAGCGCCCCCACCGTGCCGAGGTGGCCTTGTCCCAGGGCCAGCAGACGCAGCGGCAGCATGGCGAGGGTGATGATCAAGCCGTAGCACCAGAAGAACGGGTGCCGAAGTCCGACGCCGGCGTTGACGACGAACAGCCGGAACTCCCCGCCGGCCCAGGCGACGTGTTGACGCCACCAGTCCTTGAGCGTGTTCGGAACTTTGGTGGGTACCTCGAACGGGACGTGGCCGATCCGGAAACCCATGGCGTCGGCCAGGATCCCCGTTTCCACATCGTTGCCCTGGAAGAACAGGGAGTGATTGTTCATGACGTCGCGAAGCGCCGTGGTCCGGGCTGCATGGCAGGCGCCGGACACCAGCCAGGGGGCGACGACGCGCAGTTTCATGGACAGCCGGTATTCGTGCGCCTGAAATCGAGTCAACAGCGAGTCGTTCCGGTTCGAGGGGACCAGCCGGATCGAGGCGACGTCGAGACCGCGACGGTGCAATGCCCCGACGAGTAGTTCGAGAGGTTGGCTGGTGGTCGTGTCGGCGTCGATGCAGACGACGTAGGCCGCGTCGACCGTGGGCAGCACTGCCCGGATGACGGTGTCCCGGATGGTTCCGCCGGTTGCGCGTTTGTTCGCCGTGGTGGACGCCTTGTCGGCGAGAGTGCGGAAGACCCGGAAGCCTTGCCGGCAGGCGATCTCGGTGATGGCGACGTCGAACTCGGGGGTCTCGCCGGTCGTGGTGCACAAGATGACGCGCCGGCCGTAACGACTCAGATAGTCGATGTTCTCCAGGTACTTGATGTTGCCGTAGATGGGCACGAGGACGGCGAAGTCGTGGAACTCGTCGGTGCCCACGGCGCGCGCCGCCGCATGCCGGGCCCGGAGTCCTCCGGTCGCGTCGATGAGCAGCCATGCCAACGGGATGAGCAAGAGTGACAACGCCCAGCTGGTCGTCGCCGTCATGCCACGGATTCCAAGAGCGGGCCCGGCTGGGTGTCGGTCGAGACCGGCTGCGGGTCCGCGAGCATCCACAACATGCCGCGCAGTTCTGCGGAGGAAAGTGAGCTCACCGCTTTGCACAGCTCGTCGACGGCGTCCAGGAAGGTGACTCTGTCGGAAGTTCGCCGGTCGATCCGGGTGATTCGCGGATGCGTCGTCGCGGTGACGGCCTCTTGGCTGCTGTCGACGAGTTGTTCATGGAGCTTCTCACCGTTGCGGAGGCCGGTGAACACAACCCGGTTCTCCGCTTCGGCCAGATCGAGGTAGCGGCGGACTAGGTCAAGGATCCGGATGGGCCGTCCCATATCGAGAACATAGGTTTCGCCGCCGCCGGCGAGGACCGCCGCCTCGATCACCAACGAGGCCGCCTCGGGAATCGTCATGAAGAAGCGGGTGGCGGCCGGGTCGGTGACGGTGATGTCACGAGCGTTCGAGACCTGCCACTTCAGAGAGTGCAGCAGGCTTCCCCGGCTGCCGAGAACGTTTCCGAAGCGTACCGAGGCGACCCTCGTGCGGGAGGTGGCATAGCAGGCGGCGATGTCCTCGGCCACGCGTTTGGTCGCGCCGAGAACGCTGGTCGGGTGCGCCGCCTTGTCGGTGGAAATGTTGACGACCAGCTCCGCCCCCGTCGCGGCGGCAGCTGCCACGACGTTTCGGGTACCGCCGATGTTGGCCTTCACTCCCTCAGCGGGGAACCGCTCGAGCAGGGGAAGGTGCTTGTGCGCGGCGGCGTGGAACACGATGTCGGGCCGGATGTCGGCGAACAGCCGGCTGATGGTGTCGGCGTCGCGGATGTCGGCCAGCAGCACAAAGGGATCGGTGAGCAGACCATGCCCGTGCAATTCCAACTGCAGGGAGTGCAGCGCACCTTCGTCGTGGTCCAGGAGATACACCGCCGCTGGCTGAAGGGTGCGGACCTGGCGGACCACCTCGCTGCCGATCGAACCGCCGGCGCCGGTGACCAGCACGATCTTTCCGTGAACGAGCGCACGCGCCCCTGCCCCGTAGCTGATTTGCCGGCCGCGTTCCAACAAAAGAGGAGCGATGTCCGAGGTGCCGGACTGCGAAGCGATTCCGGAAATATTGTCAAACACAGGAAACCTCTTGGAATAAGCTTTGTGAGCGTGGTGTCTCCACGGTTGCCAGTTAAACGAAGGTGACCGGGCGCTGTCACTGCCGTACTTTCGGCGGACCCTGAAACAGTGACGGTGACCGTGCTCTCTCAATTCGCTCTCGATTACGGCGCGGCGTTGTCGCTGCCGTACTTTCGGCGGACCCTGAATCAGTGACGGTAACGGTGCCTTCTCCGCCGACTGCTCTCTCGGCCGCGGCCTGGTGTCGTCACTCGCTGCACTTTCGGCGATCTCTGAGACGGTGAAGGTGATCTTGCCTCATCCGACCGCTCCCCTGGCTGAGGACCAGCGTCGTCACCGGTTGTACTTTCGGCGGACCCTGAATCAGTGACGGTGACAATGCCTCCCTGTGCCGCTCGCGACCGCGATGTGAATGAGATGGTCAGGGGTGGCCAACGTGGGTGCTGGAGAACTTCACGCCTGTACTCTGCGTCTCATGCGGCGCGTTCAGAAGCTCTCGGTATTGCTTGCGGTGATGCTCTTGACCGCAGCGTCCGTCCGCCATCTATGGCCCGAGGAAATGCCGTCGATGCAATTCCGCGATGAGTTCACCACATTGGACACCGATAGATGGACTGCGGGAAAGGAGCACACGCTTGGTCGTAGCGTGATGAAGCCCGGGAACGTCGATGTCGAAGACGGCACGTTGCGACTGAAGATGTCGCCCGGAGTGCTCGACGGCGCTGAGGTGAAGACATTGGCAGCGGCTCCGGCGGGGGTGCTCGAGGCTCGGCTCAAACTGGCCGACGCGCCGACGTCGGTGACCGGGCTGTTCTTTTACGCGCCCCCCGACCTCGCTCAAGAGATCGACATCGAGCTGTACAACCAGCCGGCCGGGCGTATCCGGTTCACCTCGTATTCGGGCGGTGCGCTCACGCACACCAGTGAGCAGGCGCTGCCGTTCGACCCGACCGCGGATTTCCACCTGTACGGGATCGCCCCGACCCCGACCGGAGTGGAGTTCTACGTCGACCATGAGCTGGTAGAGGCATGGGACGGCGGCGTCCCCCGTGAGCCGATGAACGTATACCTCAACACGTGGTATCCGCAGTGGCTCGCCGGGAAGCCCGCGTCCGGGGTCCGGTACACAACCGTTGACTACGTCGCCCACCGGCAGTGACCAGCAGCCGCCACTCACCGGAAGAGTCGAGTCGTCGTGCGGGCGTCGGTAGTTGTACCAGTCTGACCGCGGCTTCGACTCACCGGTCAACTAGCGTCGATGGTCGGGCGTTGTCAACCAGGCCGCGAGGTCAGCACCGGGCGCCTGGAACCATGCCCACTGCAGCGCAGCGGTCACCGGACTTCGGACCCGATGAAGCCGACGACAAGCCGCCTACCAGCGCAAGCCCTCCGCTTCGGCTGCTCCGAAACTGCTCGCAAGTTCGACGACTGCCGTCCTCCCGACGGCAAACAGCGGTGAGATCTCCCGGCTACGATCTCGGACGCGGCACGCGCTCACGCGGCCAGCAGCAGTCTGACCAGCATAAACGCCGACGCGCCTGGGACGGGGGTCTTGCGGTCAGCCACGTGCAGGTACCCTGATCGTCGCGGGCTGCTAGCTCAATGGCAGAGCTGTGGACTTTTAATCGTCGTTCCGGCCAAAACCGACGCGGCCGATGCGCCCATGAGCTGGGCATATGCGCAGATATTTTATCCATGATGGACGTCGGTTGCTCCGTGGCTGCTCTATTGACGGGCAGATGTGACGCGACGGTCGCGGACTAGCCAGTATGTTGCGGAGGATTCGACTCCTCATGCGTAAGTCGACGGTTAGATTCCGTCAGGCGGCTCAAAAGCGGTCCTGACCAGCTGACATCCTCGTCAGGACCGCTTCCGATTTTGAATCGTCCCCCGAAACCTCCCGTTTACGGGTTCAGGCAGTGAGGTTCGGCGGCCGACGCCGACGGCCGCCTCACCGAGGCGCAGAATCCTGCAGGCGACGGCATTGTTGTGCTCGATAAGAGCTGGCCTTGGAAAGTACTCGTGCCGGAAGGTTTCGTCTACGGCCCGGACTGGCAGTCATCAGGTGTTAGCGCGGCGTAGTGCGGGGATGCATTCGAGTTCTTTCCGCTCCGGCGCGAGTTCCGCGGCCGGCACACCGTCGCCCGCGTAGTACTCCTGGCGCTTCGAGAACTCCTCGATCGAAGATGACAGCATGAGGTAGGCGCAGATGGTGAAGTGTCGGTCCCGGGGTTGGGGATCAGGGTTACCGATGGCGAAGTGGACGGCCCATGTGTCGTCGTCGGGGCTGGGGACAACGGGCGGAGCCAGGTACCACCGTTTCGTGCTCTCGACCCGGATCAGAAGTTGGACCTCGTGCCCGGACGGCATCTGTCCGGTCAGGCGACCGCGCACGGCTAGCTCCTTGTTTTCAGCCATGCAACCTTGAGACAAGCAGGTCAACGTCGTGTCGACCTCGCTTCCTCGGCCTAGCTGGACCCAAACGGTCGCAATGACGGCCAGGAAAGCGAGGGCGATGCTGAAGGCGATCCAGAGCGTCGGCCGACGCCGTTTACGCTGAGGACTCGCCTCCCGCGCTGGTGGGTGGTCGGCGGAGCCGTTTCCTGCTGTCGCTCGGGCGGTGAGCTCACCGACATGTTCGCTCGCTGGCTCGCCCTCTTCCTGTCGCGACACCAGGGAGATCGGCTCGACGGCACGGGCTCGGTCGAAGCCTTGTTCGGCGACTTTCGCCCGCGCGGCTAGCCAGGGTCCTTGTGCACCATTGGCGATGCCGCACACCTCAAGGAAAGCGACGAGGAACTCGATGCTCGGCAGACGCCGCCCCGCGAGCACCTCGGAGATCGTCGTTTTGGTGAGCTGAATGTGGGGCCGCCCGGCGCGTTGCTGCGACTGTGCCCAGCTCTGCATGTTTCGGAGGCTCGGTTGCCCTGCTCGGATGTGCAGCCGGCCTAGCATCTCGGCGAGTTCCTGCCGTGAGGAGACGGTGCTGGGGTCAAGATCGTCGCTGTAGGCACCTCCGGGCACGACGCTCAGTATAACGACGAGCATTGATCGATATAGACGCCGAGAACCGACGGTTCGCGCGTCCTGTCGGCGCGGTCACCCTTCCTGAGATCGGCTGTCCCGTTCCGTCCCACAGGTGGCGGGACACCCGCAGACGGGTGCGTCATGGGAACGAGGCATATGGGACCCATGGGCGGCGGCCGGGGAGTTCGGCTGACCCCAGATCCCAAGGCCTGAAGTTGATCCGTTGGGCTCGGCCCATCCGCACGAGCCAAATCAGCTAGAGGGAGGAGACCGCCATGAGATTCACCCGCTTATCCCTGACCCTGCCCGTTGCCGCAGCCGGGCTCCTGATCAGTGGACTGCAGGCAGACCCCGCACGCAGTGCTGGCGCCAGCGCCGCATCGCACACGAGTTCCACCACGCAGGCCGTCTCGTGGACCAGTGTGCGCAACTGCACGGTCACAGGCTCGAGCCTGGAGAAGACGTCCGGCACGGACAACGCGGAGGACGCCGGGGCGGTCTCCGCCCAGGAGGTGACGTCCGGTCCCGTGGCGGTGCAGTTCCGCGTGGCCGAGATTTCCAAGTTCCGGTTTCTGGGGTTGAGTTCGTCGTCTACCTGGACCGGCGCGACGGGGATGGACTACTCGTGGCGCCTTCAGTCCGGCTCAGGCGAGGTCTACGAGAACAACCGGTGGCGCCACACCGGTCCCATCGTCGGCGGGGACCTGTTGCGGATTGCGGTGGACGCGAATGTCGTCCGTTACTACCGGAACGGAAGTTTGGTCTACACGAGCACGAGGGCGCCTGCGTACCCGCTGCGCGTGCACGCGTCGATCATCGACATGCACGGGACGGTCAAGGACGCCACGCTGACCACTTCGGTCACGGCGCCGACGGTGACCTACGGATGGGTGCCGCCGGCCCAGACGGTGGGTGGCGGCGCGAGCACGTGGACCGTGCCGGCGGGCTACGTGCACCAGACGGCGTGGGCGGCGGGCGGAGGGCCAGACGTTCGTGGCATCTACGCGTACCCAACCAGCGGTTGGCGGTCGATGGTGTGGCGGTGGGCGGACACCATGCGGTCGAACTCGATCCAGTCGGTCACAGGACCCGGAGGCAAGCCCGCGTACCGGGTGGAACTGACGCAGGACGACGATGCGTCCCCGGGTACGGCAGGCAACAGCCCGCGAGCGGAGTTCTTCTCGGTGGACCCCGCTGAGAAGCGTCGCCAGCGCACGGCTCCGGCCGAAGCGGTACTGCGTGACGGCGACGAGTACTGGGCCACCTTCGCGCTGTACATTCCAGCCGATTTCCCGGTGAACCACCGCTGGGCGACGCTGTTCCAGCGGAAGTTCCAGGACACGGCGAGCGTGCCCTCCTGGTTCACGCTCAACGTGCACCGGGCGACCCTGGACGTCTCGGTGCCTGGCAACACGCCCGATAGGTTCATCCCGGTCGCCGACCTCGCGCAGGTCACGGGCCGTTGGGTGCAGTTCACCGTGCACGAGAAGCTGTCCAGCGGCACCAGCGGGATGGCTGAGCTGTTCGTGAATGGCGAGCGCAAGCCGATCGTGACGGGCCAACCCACCGTGCCGGCCGGGGACATCAACTTCCACTTCCAGTACGGGTACTACCGGTCCAATGATCCGGCGAACGGGCAGTCGGAGGGCCCTGGCACCGGGGTTGTCCACTTCACGCCGATGCTGATCGCGCGCGGAGCTGCGCCGGAAGCCGTACCGGCACTCCCCTGAGCGATAGCTAAGGGAGGGCCCGCGGATGCCCGTGGTCCCTCCCGTCGCCCTTCGGCCGCCCGGGCGGAGGTAGAAGGATCTGCACCATCGTCGTTTCGAGATCGTCAGGGATGGCGGCGAGCAGAGCAATGGCCTCGCGAACGTAACGCCAAGCGGTGGTTTAAGCCGATCTCGAAACCGCAGGCTGGACGAGCCAGGGTGTCGCCGTTACCTAAGTGGTGTCCCATCGGCGCCCTCACCGTCCTACCCGTACACGCTCTTGTCGTGTCGTCCTATACCTCCAGCGTGCGCGCCCTCATCCGTGCCCGCACCAGGCCGCCATTTATCCAACCGGCAACCGCCGTGCTCACCGCCGTGCCCGACACCCCAGGCCAAAGCGCCCTGCACGGCGCTAAAGCCAAGCACGATCTGCTGGCCGACCCGCTGCCCAACAACTACTCGAGCAGGGTCCTGGCCGGCCCGGACGCCACATGCCGGCGCGTCCTCGGCGACGTGTCGGCAGAGGTTCGATGCCGTCGTAGCGCCGGCGGCCTGGCGATCACGCCGGCAGGGAGGCCAACCGATCGTCATGCTGTCGCGTCAAGTCACCCGAGAAGGGCTCTATGACTCCTATGCGCCTTGCATGACGATCGGGCGAGCCGAGCCGTCTAGTTCAGCGGTTCTTGTGGAAGGCCTCGACGATCGAGCTGGGGATCCGGCCGCGCTCGGACACTTCGTAGCCGTTCTTGTTGGCCCATTCGCGGATGGCCTGGTTCTGGTCGCGGTTCGAACGGCTCGTGGGGGCGGCGCCGCGGGCGGGGATACGGCTCGTGTTGCTGCGTCCAACGCGGGAGGCCACGTTCAAGTACGGCTCGAGTGCCTTGCGGAGTTTGCCGGCGTTCTTCTCTGACAGGTCGATGGTGTAAGTGACGCCGTCGAGGCCGAACTCGATGCTGCTGTCGGCTTCGGTGCCGTCGATGTCGTCGGTCAGCAGGGTGACGATCTGTTTTGCCATGTGAGGTCTGCTCCTGGAAATCGGCATAGGCGCATCCGATCAATGCCCCGTGCTTCAAGACGATAGCTCCTAGCGGGAATGGAATTGTTAGGGGTGATCGAAACGGGCCCTTGGTATGAGCCGTATGGTCTGATCCATTCACTGGCGTAACGCTGAGTGTCGACTGGGAGGCAGCTCGCAGTGGTTGACGCTTCGACTTCTGTGCTCTGGTCCTACCGTTTCGCCGATGCAAGCGGGCTCTTTCGAGAAGCTGATCGGCGGACGTTCGTGGAGTTCACTCTGTCGAAGTACCACACCGCACGTTGACGTCGAGGCAACGTGCGCCGGCTCAGGCCACGTCCGCCCAAAGCGCTGGATCGCCTTCTTAGTCAAGCCCGCAGGCTGACTTGGCGGGCAACTGTGGTGGGCGTTGGCGCTTCAGCGGTTGCCGGCCTTGCCGCGGAAGCGGTCCTTGAGACGGTCGATGACCGGCCGCGGCGCCTGCGTGGTGAGCTCGAGCAGCTGTGGGGACGGTGCCATAAGTGATCTCGGGGTGCCATGCTGGCCGATCTCACGAGCGATGACTGCGATCAGGTCGTCGGCGGCTCGGGTGCCGTCGGCGGTGCCCTGGTACTCGGCGTAGGAATGCTGCACCGGGTGGGCGATCACGGGTGTGGGCCGGCCGAGAGTGGACCGGGCGAGCCAGGCCAACGGGGTGGCCAGGACGGCGTCGGTCCAGCTCAGTGCGTGCCAGATCAGCCACGGCGACATGATCACCAGGGTGATGATGACGGCGACGGCTGCGGTGATGAGTCCGAAGACGGAGTCGTCGTCGATGCTCGAGGGCCACCAGGTGTGGATCCACTGCGGCAGGCGAGGCCGCCAGGCCAGACGCCAGCGGAAGACTTTCCACCGGCGTCCATCGGGAGCGCTCAGATACATCGCTTTCTCGCCCTACCTGGTCCGCAGCGCGTCGAAGTCGCCGTTGAGTTCGTGGCGCAGCATGACGACGGTAGCGGTCATCAGCTCGATGCCTTCTTTAAACATCAGCAGCTGTTCGGTGGCGAGGGTGACGGTGTCGATGACCAGGTTGTACAGCGATGACACGACGTCCCAGACGCCCTTGACGAATTTCTTCCAGTCGGTGACGGTCAGGATCGCCTTCAGACCCTTTTAGATCTTGCTGACGTACATGGTCGTGGCGAACAGCAGGCCCTTGACGGTCTGGGCGTACATCGCGGCCATCGGCTCACACATCCGCTCGATGGTGTCGCACGCCTGCGCGAGCGCCTCGAACGCCGGCAGCCAGCGGCCGCGGATGTGGTAACCGAACGCCTGCGGCGCCCCGGCGCTGCCGTCGGCCTTGCTGTCCCAGTGCGACGACAGGATGTCCATGCCCTCGCCCAGGTCACGGCCGACGGCGCGGTAGGCGTCGGCCATCTCGCCGTAGGCGCGGCCGATGCGCTTGAGGGCGCCCCAGTCACCGACGACCAGCGGCAGGGTCTCGGCGAGGATGTCGTAGCCGGTCAGCGCTTTGATCAGGTCGTTGACCGCGCCGACGGTGCTGCTGAGAACCTGTCGGGCTTCCTGGTTCTCCGGCTGGTAGGCCGGCGCCATCAACGCGACTACCGCACCGTGACCCGGCCCCGACGAGGCACCGGTCACGTCGGCCTCGCGGTAGCCGTACAGAAACCTTCCACGGCGGCTGCACCGACCAGATCGTCTCCGCCGCCGTCCAGTCCGCGCGGTCGTAGTCGTTGGCCGCGGTCCGCAGGTCGGCGGCGGTCTGCCCGAGACCGCTGCGGGCGGCGGCGCACAGCTCCAGCGCCGCCTCGCCGATGCCACGCAAACCGGGCTCGGCCACGTTCAACGTGCCGTCCAAGCCTGCGAAGTTGAGACAGTGCGTCCGCGCGTAGTCCTGCATGTCGGCCAGCGCGCCGTCCCGATTGGCGTCGATGCGATCAGCGAACCCGCGAGGGTAGGCTGGGTCGACCTGAATACTCACCGCTGGACGTCCTGCTCGGCCGCACGGAATTCGGCCTGCGCGGCGGTCAGCCGGCGGTTCATCCACACCGACACCGCCCGGGCCGCCTCGTCCTCGGTGCCGCCGCGCCACACCGTCAACCAGTCCAGCTGACCGGTGTCGAGCTTGTCCCTGACCTCACGAAACTGTGCAGGGGCATCAACCGGGACGGTGTCATCACGGTACCGGTCGAGTTCAGGTAGCCGGCCAGCGAGGTCGGTGAGCCGTGCCTCCACGGTCTGCTCCCGGCGTGCCGACAACTGCTCCATCTCCTGCAGACGGCGTTGCACCTGCTGGCGGAGCTCCGTCACATCATCGGGGTAGTCCTGTATGCGAACGATCCTCGCAGGCGGAGCAGGCTGCCTGATACCGATGCTTCACTGACCGAGTTGCCGGCAGCTGAGATCCCTGACCCGTGTTGGAGAACGGAGCCCGGGCCCACGGACCGGTAATGATTCCCATCTGGCTGCTGACGCGGGGCGGCCTCCTTGTTCGCGGATTCACGCAACATCTCTCACTGAAGCAGCTTCAGCCGCTGCGGAACGGGTTCCCTGGGGCCATAGTGACGACCCGTAGAGACGGACGCGCATTGTCTGCGGCAAGTGAGCATGCCGTTGTCCAGAGACCGCGGTACCCCTGGAGGGGCGCCGTCGCTGACGCATTGACGAGCCCTCGCGAAGGGGGATCCGACGAGACCAGCAATGATGTGCGCGGCGCTGGGCGGGTCCTGGGGCGGAGGGGTCCCCCGATCGGTGTCGCCGCGGAGGTACCGTCGGGAAACGTGAGACATAGGCCGTCATCACCCGATGCATCGCCACAGGTCGAGCCGACCCTTGTGTGCTACCCCCGGAAGCCCGATTGAAAGGTAGTCCGGTAGCTTACGTGGTGGCTGTTGGGGTGGTTGACCTACGGTGCTGCAGTATTCCTGTTCTGGGGGATCGACGCATTGCCGGCTGCTAGCGTCTACTTCTCGTAACCGCTTTGACGGCTCACTGAGCCCCGTCTGTCAGGAGTCGACAAGGATGATGCCCGCGGAACAGTTCGGCGCGGTTGAAGGAGAATGGCGGCGCAGCCGTTCCTGCGTTGGCGAGGGGCACTGTGTCGAATTGTCTGTCATTGACCGTGGCACTCAGGTGAGAATGCGGAACTCGACTACGCCCGAGACGGTACTCGTCTTCGACGCAAACGAATGGCGTTTCTTCCTCGACGCCGTCAAGGCCGACGAGCTGTAACTAATGCGCTGGACGCGGCGACGAGTCTGGATCACCCGGTACCGGCCCGCAAAATTCACGGCTCCGTGATGGACGGCCGGCCCGCAAGGCCCGAAGGTACTCGTCGTTCACCAAGTCGCGGAAGTGCTCCCGATGGCCGCGGCCATGCCCACGCCGATGCCACTCGCTGTGCTTCTCCCAGAACATGCGAGGAACCTCGGCGTCAAAGAACGCACGTAGGTATTCGCGCGCCTGGGTCTCGTCAAGAACACCGAGGTCCCACAATCGCGCCCAATTCTTGATCACCTTGCTGCAGTAGAAGAAAAGATCTTCATCGACGCCGGTCGGTGCGACGCGAGACCCCCAGCATTGCCGGTACTTCGGGTTTTCCATGGCCAGAAGGACCAATTCCTCGGCGAAGTCGGCGGCGGCGTCCCGCCGGACCTCCTTGAGCTGGCGGTATTGCAGGAGCATCGACGCGGTCACGACGAAGAGGGCGATACAGGCAACCACTGCGGATGCCCCGCCGTAGGCTTGACCCACGTCGGCGCTGACCGAGTAGTCGCCCCCGCCATAGAGTCGGCGCATCACAGCTGGAGAGGCGATCACGCCGATCATACTGGCCGCGAAAATGATCAATGCCAGTGCGGGCGTCAGCATCTGGAACGATCGTCGAACAGGCGTTGCCGCCCGAACCTCCCCGGCCATCATTCGGACTCCCTAGTTCGCTCCTGACTGCATTATGACTGGACGCGCGACTATGAGCTACAACTCATTCACGCACAGCAATAACCGGATAGGAGGCTGGAGGCCACCATGCAGTCCGCCACGTAGCTATACGCCTGGAGGCACCTGGTGGATTAAGATCGATTTTCGGCTCTGTCAACTTCGCATAAAATGACCTGCTATTCGAGAGCGTGACCGGGTGCGTTGCATAGCATGACCGGATGCTGGCAGCGTCGGGCGCCGGCACGCACAGGTGACGAGCAGGTCGGCGAATGACGCGCGTTCTGCAATCCCAGTCCGGGATGTATCTGCTGTACCGAGGCGAGTACCGCGCCGCCCGTCGGCGGCTGACTGACGCCGTCGAGGTTGACGCTCGCCTACTGGCGAGGAGCATCTGGACACGCTGATCTCGATGGGCATGCTTTCGCTCGCGATGGCGGAGATCGGTTAGCTGCGAGCGGCGGGGGTTGCTCGAGCAGGAATTGGCGGTGTCCCAGCGTCTATCCGGCGATGACCATCCGTCCACGCTGATCTCGATGAACAACCTCGCGCTCGTGCTGCGGGAGGTAGGGAAGTTACAAGCGGCGCGGGAGCCGCACGAGCAGGTCTTGGCGGTACAGCGGCGGGTGCTGGGCGACGAGCACCCGGACACGCTGGGCTCGATATACAGCCTCGGGAAACTGCTGCGAGCCCCCCAAGCCGAGGGTGATCAATCCCCGGAATCCGCACAGTTGCGCGGTATCGCGACCGTGACAGCGCTGGGCCGTGCCGCCCGGCCACCTTCGCCCAGACCTGGCCCCCGACGACGTCGAGCCCTGGCGGCCCTCAGGTCCGCGATAGCCGTGAAACTGTGCGAGCCGCGGTCGGTGACACGCCTGGACAGCAACACCCCGGTAACCATGTCGGTCGTGAGACAGACCGCTCATGACCGCGACCACTCGTCACTCGTCACTCGTGCGGTCAATACAGCGTAATGATCAAATCCAGATTCTTGGCGGCAACCGTACGACGGTGCTCGGCGAACTCGCGCAGCTGTGTCAGTACGCGGGTGAATGCTTTATCGTCGTCCTCGCCGGCATGCACCTTGTACAAACCCAGGGCGTCCATCTCCGCGACGGAGAATCCTTGACGGACTGCGTCGACGTCCAGGCTGTCGAGGTGCTGGACCGCGGCGACGAGAAACGCCTTTGTTGAGCACCGCCACGCAAATCCTTGGCCTGTTCGGGCGTGGTCGGCGAAGACGTCGTCGCCGGTCACGATGCGATAGGCCACCGTGCGTTCCCGTTCGCGCCACGTGCGTGCCTGCGTGCGGTACGCCACCGGATCCATCAAATATTCGGCCTGCTGGAAACACCGGCCATCGAAGTGATCGACCCAGCCCGCCCCGGCCGGCACCACCGCCAGAAGATCCCGGCTGATCTCCGGCAGCGCTTCTTCGCCGCGCCGCGGACTGAACGGGGGCCACGTGCTGGCTTGCTCCCACAGCGCGGCATCGGCTCGGATCGCCCGTATCGGCTCGGCGTGCAGCGGCACCGCGATGCTCCTGAGTTCTATGCCCACGACCCGAGCACGACACGTCCACACCACCGCCTGCCAGTTCACCTGAGAGCGCCAAGCGATCAGCGGGTGACCGCACAGCGGCGCCTCACGACGACCCGCCTTGGCTACGGCGCCGATGACCGCCACGGTCAGCGCCGCGCCGGTTGCGTGACCATCGCGGTGCAAGCCGCTCGTCGGGCCGAGCCGCCCGCACGTGGCGCACATCGATGCCACCAACGATCCAGGTCCGCACCCTCGGGGCATCCGCTCGAAGATCGACGTGCAGCGTACGCATCCTCGAAGTAGTAGGACGGCTACGGGATGTTCACACCACACCGGTCGCGCCACACACTGAACTCCATCGATATTCGGGGGACACGTCGGTTACTCGCCGGCGGCACCTCCTCGCGATCGGAGCGGCATGAAGCGAGCGTTGCACTGGACCGTCACCTTGGCCGTCATCACCGTGACCAGCAGCCTGCTCGGCGGCCCGGCGCTGGCCACCCCGACCGGCATCCCGTCCAAAGCCACCGCCCAATCGCAGCTGAACGGACTCAGCGTCGCCACGCAGGGCTCCACCAGCGGCTACTCCCGGGACCTGTTCCCGCACTGGATCACCATCAGCGGCAGCTGCAACACCCGCGAGACCGTCCTCAAGCGCGACGGCTCATCCGTGGTCACCGACAGCGCCTGCGCCGCGACCTCAGGCCGCTGGTACTCGCCGTATGACGGCGCCACCTGGACCGCCGCCTCCGACGTCGACATCGACCACGTCGTGCCGCTCGCCGAGGCATGGCGCTCCGGAGCCAACTCCTGGACCACAAGCCGGCGGCAGAGCTTCGCCAACGACCTCACCCGACCGCAGCTGATCGCCGTCACCGACAACGTGAACCAGTCCAAGGGCGACCAGGACCCCTCGACCTGGCAACCGTCAATCAGCTCCTACCGGTGCACCTACGCCAAAATGTGGATCGCCGTGAAGGCGTACTGGGCGCTCACCCTGCAGGCATCGGAGAAAACGGCCTTGCAGACAATGCTCAACACATGCGCGTCCTGAGCTTGTAGCAGCGCGACGTGGGCGGGCACCGGGCAGCGCCGCGCACCGAAATAGTCAGGTGTCACCTCCAGAGCCGTCCGTACATCAGCGGTATCCGGAGGCGATGTTGCCGGCTGATTTGTGCTGTGCACCGCGACGTTTCGCCGGCATCGCCCTTACCGAAGGGCGAGTCACGGTCGGTGGACGGCCCTGGCCACGCGTACGGATCGGCTGCTGGCTCGCCCCTGAGATCGGTCGTTGTCCGATGCTGCGTCGTCCGGTGCTGCTGTCTGCTGGCATCACCGTGCGCGTAGCTAGCTGGCGTCGCTTTCCTACGGTGCCGTGGCGTCCGCTCGTTGTGGAGGGTGCAGAACTGACCGGGTGAACTCGGCGAGCTCCGAGGGGGCGACAGCAGCGACGGCGGGCAGGACGCTGTACCAGGGTGCATTGAGCAGTGCGGTGGTGAGGTAGCCCCGGGCTCGGTCGGTGTGGCCGGTGGCGGCTGCGGTTCGGGCGAGTGCTATCAGCAGGGTGTCGCGGTTCTCGGGGTCGAGCAGGGCTTCGGCTCGAGACCAGTCGTTCTGGCGGGCGTATGCCACTGCCAGGGCTGTGGTGGCAGGTGCGCGGGCGGTAACGGTCGTGAGGTCGGCGAGGCGTTGCTCGGCGGCGGGCAGATGGCCGGCGGCGGCGTGAGCGGTGACCAATTCGGCGACGGCGTCGTCGTGGATAAATTCGTCGGTGATCGTGTCGATCCAGTGTTCTGCGGCCGGGAAGTCACCGGTGGCCGCTGCTGCTTTGGCCAGGATCAGGGCCGCCTGGTCGCGGCGCATCGGGTCGGTGATGGTGGCGGCTGCGGCGCGGGCCTGGGTGTCGGCGCCGGAAGCCGCGTAGGCGCGTATGACGCCGAGGAGGGTCCAGCCACGCCCGTCCTGGTCGGGGATACGGTCGGCGACGTCGTGGGCGCGCCGGGCCGCGGTGAGTGCTTGGGCCGGGTCGGTGGCGGCCAAGGCGATAGCTGCGGCGGTGTAGGCGTCGACCCGGTGAACGGGGTCGTTGAGCGCCGCGGTGAGGGTAGTAGGGCGGTGGTGGTCGCCGGCGGTGGTGATCGCGGCCGCGATGTCTGCGGTTGCTCGTCCCGTCTGATAGTCGTCTCTGATCTCGGCGATGGCGGTGGCGGCTGCGGTGGCCAGATCGAGGGCGCGCTCCGGGTTCCCGCCGTCGGCGAGGGCTGTGGTCACGCCGATGAGTGCGGTCGCCCGTTCCCTGGGGCCGTTGATGCTGCGGGCGAGGTCGATGGCGAGTTCGTGGTGTCCGGCTGCGGCGAGCAGGGAGGCGGTTAGGGCGAGGCTTCGCCGTTGGGGGGCGTGGTCGGCGCGTGCGGCGTCCTGTGCTCGGATCGCCAGGAGTTCGGCTTCGGCCGGTGCTGAGGCGAGGGATGCTGCGGCCATGGCTGCCAGGGCGTGGATCCGCGCGGAGGTGCTTTCGATGAGGGTCAGGGCTTCCTCGGCGGCGTCGAGCCGACCGGCGCGTGCCCATCCCTCGGCGAGGTTGCCGATCGCACAGTCGTAGTCGATGCCGTACATCAGCTCGGCGGCGTCGGCGGCGACTTCCATCTCGCCTGTGGCTGCGGCTTGTTCGGTGATGTGCAGAAGGACGTACGCGCGCATGTCGTCGTCGACAGCGCTGCTGATGGCAAGAGCGGCGTCGAACAGTCGCCGTGCCCGCTGCGGGTCGCCAGTCGTGGCGCTGTCGCGGGCCAGGCTGGCGAAGCCGAAGCCGCGGTCGCAAGGGGCGGGGACCGCGTGCAGTGCGGTTTCGGCCAGGTCCAGCAGGCGTGATGCACCGGTGGTCGTGGTTTCGGCGAGTCGGCCGTAGCCGGTGGCGCGGTCGGCCGGGTCTGGCAGGCCTCGGATCATGGCTTCGGCGCGTTGCTGGTCGCCCATGCGTGCGATGGTTGCCGCGATCGCGGTGATGGCGCCGCCGTGCAGGTCGCTCCCAGAGAGGATGTCGGCGGTGCTGGTGGCGGCGTCGAGCAGCTCGGCCGCTACGGCGTCGTCACCGATCGCTGCTCGCAGCGCGGCGTGCCGGGCCAGGTCGATGGCCGCCGCGTCGTGGTGGAGATCGTCGAGGAGCGTTTCGGCGGCGGTAGCCAGGGCCGCCGCCCGGCTCGTGTCTCCCGCGGTGGCGGCGGCTTCGGCGAGCTCGAGCAGGGCGTGGCTACGCCAGATCGGGGTGCCGATGTCCGCGGTGACACGTTCGGCGCTGTCGAGGTCGCCGTGTTCGATGAGTGCGGTGACGAGGGTGGCGAGGGCATGGGCACGGCCGTGGACGTTGACGATGCCGCGGGCCAGCGATGCCGCGCGGGCGGGTTGGTCTAGAGCGACCCAGATGGTCACGAGTTCTACCGGTAGGTCGTCGTTGCGGGCGGCCACCTCGTCGCGTCGGTGGGCGATACGGAGCAGGCCGAGTAGGTTACCGGGGTCGTGGCGGGCGAGAGTTTCGTAGCCGGTTGTGATCTCAGTGAGTGCGGCGGCGTCGCCACCGGTCGTCCGATGCAGCAAGTCGTGGCGGCGGGGGTCGGTGACGAGTTCGGTGAGCCGGGTCGTGTCGGCGGTGGCTTGCAACATGTAGGGGTAGCCGCGGCGTAGGTAGTCCGGGGTTTGCTGGGGCCAGCCGCGGTCCACGTACGCCTGGGCCCACTGGTGGATGCGTTCGCGGTGTCGGTCGAGAGTGGTGCCGAAGCGGTCGGCGGCCCGGATGGCGAGTGTTTCATGCGCGAAGATCAGGCCGGTGTCGGTGCGTGCGGTGAGGGTGCGGCCGAGCACGCCGGCGAGTAGCGGGTCCAGGGTGTAGGGCGGTTGTCCGGTCAGGTCGCTGAGGTCGGCGGGAGTAAGGCCGCCCTGGGCGGCGGTCATCAGGCCGAGGATGTCGCGTCCGCCGTTGTCGCTGTTGAGGGTTTCGTTGAGTTCGTGGGTGGCGCGGCGGGCCAGGTCGCCGGCGTAGGGCGAGGGGGCCAGCGGGCGGATCTGGCATCGGTGCAGGGGATGGTCGTCGGGTACGTCGGCGGGCAGTGGTGGGTGCGGCCGGCTTGCCACGATGACGCGCAGTGCGGGTGCGGGGGTCCTTGGCAGCAGGGCCGCGATGCTGGGCAGGCCGGATCCGGCCCGGCTGCCGCGGTCCTCGTCGAGGCCGTCGACGACCAGGACGAGGCGTCGTCTACTGGCGGCGGCGCGCTCCGTGGCGGTGCTTAGCAGCTGGCGCCAGTCCTGGGTGCGGTCCGCCTGGCCGAGCAGTGCGGTGAGCTGGTCGTGCAGTGCGCTCGTGAAGGCGGTGGCGTCGCATTGGTCGGCAAGCCGGGCGGTGATGAAAAAGGAGATGACGTCGGTGCGCGGTGCCGGATTCAGTGCGAAGGTGGCCAGCAGGGCAGACTTGCCGGCCCAGGGTCCGGCCTGCCACCACAGATAGCTGTCGTCGCTGTGGCAGAAGGCCGCCAGTTCAGCGAGTTCGGCGTCACGGTCGCGCAGTCCGTCGGCGGGAGCGATGTCGCGTACCTGGTGGAGGTAGCCGCAGGTGTCCTGCCAGGCGGCCGCTGGCGGGGTGGGCTGGGATCGGGTGGCTCGCGCGTCGGCGGCCGCGCCCTGCGCCAGCCGGCGTACCTGTTTCAATGTTGTGGGGTCGGCACGCAGCGCTGTGGCTATGGCGACGGCGATCTCGTCTCTGGGCACCTTGCGGCCGTTGAAGATGTCGCTGAGGTAGCCCTTCGACGCTGGCCGTCCGTGGAGGGCCATTCGCTGCTGGATCGCGAGCAGCGACGGCTTCCCGGCGGTGACCTTCAGTTCCCGCAGCAGGTCGAGCAACTCCCGGGCGTATCCAACCGGTGGCACGAGCGCACGCTACCGGTGTAGCGGCCGTGTTCGCTGCGGCTGGCGCCGGATTCCCCCGTTGGTGCAGGTGCTGGGGGTTCGCTGGAAGAACTGTTCGCTAGGGGGTCGGGCGAACGGTCGTTCGGCGGTGAGATTGATCCGTCACCGACCGAATGGAGAAATCATGTCCCGTAAGCCGCTCACCCTGCGTTCCCTGGTCATCGACGGCATCGCGATGCGACGGGCGGTGTGGCGGACACTGCGCCGGTCCGTGCTGCCCGGAGGCGGGCTGGCTGCCCGGTTTGCTGGTCGCCGGGTATGTGGTGAAGGTGTCGCACGACATCGTCGACGAGCGGCCATGACGTCCGTATCTGTTAGCGCATGAACGACGGGCAAACCGGCAGGCACAAGCCGTCTGTGGACAACCGCTGTCCACAGCCAACCAGGATGGCACGTCGCTGGCGCCAATACGGTGATGCCGATCGCCGCCCGCCACTTTGACCCTTGCTGAGTGACGACTAGCGCAACGACTAGTCTTGCCGCTGTTCCGCCTATGACCTGATGGCAGCCCGGCCGTAACCGGGCCGCCGTGCCGAGTTCCAATGCCGCTCGCACACTGAGGAGTTCGACATGACCAATCCTGTCCGACGAGAAAGCCCTGACCAGCAACAATCCGGCTCCCACGGGGTGGCCCGCGCCACGCTCGTCGCCGGTGGGGGCTTTGCAACGGCCATCGGCACCATCCTCGGGGTCGCCGGCGCCTGGGGCTACGGCGACCGTGTCGTTCTCTACGCCCTTGTCGCAGTCTGCGTCGTAGCGGCGTTGACGATGTTCACTGCAGCACGCGTCGCGCGACCCGATTGACGCCCCGCGCCCCGGTCACGCGGCCTCCGGTTCGCGACGTCGAGTGGTCGAGAGCGCCCGCCCGTCTTGTCTCAGCGGATGGATGGACTGCGCTGGTTTCGAGGTTTCACTGTGGTGTGGGCGGCGCGGATAGCGGTGAGTAGGGCCGCCACGCGCGGATCGTCACCGGCATTGCGGCGGTGAACGGCATGGTAGGTCACCTGCGGCAGGTCGGTGACCCGTCGCGCGACGAGCCCGGGCGCGGGTGTCACGCAGCCGGTGACCACGGCCAGGCCCACCCCCAGCGCGGCGTAGTGCACGGTCAGGGGCCAGCCCTCGATCTCCGCCGCGACCGTCCACGACACGTCGGCCGCGCGCATCGCGCGCTCCAGGCTGACGCGGTGCGGCCGGTTCTCCGGCGGCACCACCAACTCCTCCCCGGCCAGATCCTTCAGTTTCACGGTGCGGCGGCGCGCCAGGCGATGGCTTTGCGGGACGAGCACCACCTGCGGATACGTCGCGACCGGCAGCGACACGACATCGTTGGGGATCGCGTCGAGCACGGACACGCCCAGGTGAGCGCGGCCGGCGCGGACCGCGTCGAGCATCTCACCGCGATTCGTGTGCAGCAGCCGCAGACTCCCAGGCCGTTCGGCGAGGGTGGTGCGGATGACCTCGCCCAGCACGTGCAGGTAGGCGGCGTGACCGGCCGCCAGCACGATCGGCCGCGTCGACGGCGTCACCCGCAAGTCGTCCAGCAGCCGGCCGACGCGGTCGCTCTGCTCACGGGCGAACCGGGCGACCTGCTCACCGTCCGGCGTCAGCACCAGCCGGCGGCCGACCTTCTCGTACAGCGGCCGCCCCAGCTCCCTCGACAACGTCTGGATCTTGGCATGCAGGGCCGGCTGCGACAGGTGCAGCACCGCAGCCGCCCGAGTCAGGTTCAGGGTGTCGGCGAAGGCCGCGAAGGCGGCCAACGCATCGAACGAGATACGCGGCTCAGCCATAGAGTAACCCTATAGCAGCACGGCCGATTCATAGTTCCGCCCGATTCCTCACCGGCCGACAATCAGAGCATGATCACACCACCGCACCAGCCCACCGCCGTACCGGCGGCGCAGCTACTCGTCATGCCGCTGCACGCCATCACCGAGATCCACGGCGAAACCGGCCTGCGCCAGCGCCTCACCCTCGAACTAGACCAGCTACCCGCCCTCGACCGGTGCGTCGTCGAGGACGCCGCTACCTGGGCCGCGCAGCTACACGCCGGGCAGCGACGTACCCGCGAGCCGTACGTCAATCATCTGCTGCGGGTCACGCTGCGGATCCTGTGCTACTACCGCGTCACCGACCCGGACATCCTGATCACGGCGCTGATGCACGACGCCGTCGAGGACCAGCCCTGGACCATGACCGGCCTGCCGACCGGGCACGGACCCCCACCACGCGAGCAGGCATTCGCTGTTCTCACCACCCGCTACGGCCCGCGCGTCGCCCGGCTCGTCGACGCGGTCACCAACCCTGAACCCGAGGCCGGCGTGGACCGGGTCCGGCAGTACCTCGACCACCTCGCTACGGCCCTGGCCGACGACCCGTGGGCGAGGGTCATCAAGCTGTCCGACTTCACCGACAACGGCGTCGGCATCATCCACACCGTCGGACCCAAGGTGCAGCGCTCCGCCCGCAAATACACCGGCGCCGTGCCGATCCTGCGCGCACTCCTCCACCGCCCGGACACACCCCTCGATCCGCAGGTCAAGGACCACATCCGCCGGCAACTCGACCTCGCGCAGCGGCGCTTCACTGCCATCCTCGCCGCCTGAACCCGAATCCCGGGAGGAGATCCTGATGCGGGAGCCGACATTCCTGGACTGCTGTGACACCGTCAGCCTGCGCACTGTGCGGGTGCTGTACGAGTCCCACCACGACCTCGAGGCACTGAAAGTCTGCGTCTGCGGCGGGTACTGGTTCTACCGCTTCAGCGAGTACGTGAACTGGGCCGGCGGGCACGACGACCTGACGTCCTGGTACACCCGTCTCAGCCCTGAGGAAGGCACGGCCCTCGCGCACACCGGCCGCGCCGGACTGGACCTCGGCTACCTCCGTGAGCGGCCCAGCTGGATGGACGACCATGACGGCGTACGCCCGGTGCCCGGCGCGCCGGACCATCCGGCGTCCTGACACGGTCCAGCCTGCGCGGACGGCGCAGGTGTCACTGCACCCGTCGGCGACGTGTTCACCGTGCGGGGCAGCCGGCGCGACCCTGCTGGCGCTCGCGCGTCGCACCCGTTCGTGCGGGACAGCGGCCGGCGCGGCCGGTCCGTTACGGTGGGCTTTCCTCGTGTCCGCGCATGTTCGGAGTTGATCTGTGGCAGAGCCGACTGGTGAGGCACGCCCGGGTTTCTTTCCCGAGCTCCAGGGCCTGCAACGCGATGCGGCAGTCCTAGCCGGCAGGTTCGCGGCCGCCGAGGCCGCAGCGGCCGAGGCGTCGGGTCGCGACCCGTCCGAGAAGGTACGCGTGGTGCTGGCGTCGCTCGGCAGGATCGCCTCCGTGGACGTCGACCCGCAGTGGCAGTCACGGATCAGCCCTGACGACCTCAGCGCCGCGGTGCTGGCGGCTTATCGGGAAGCGAGCAGCCGGCGCCTGGAGACCTGGGCGGCCGAGATCGGCCGAACGACCGTCAGCCCCGATTCGCACCAGCAAGGCTCCGTGCTGAGCGATGGCGCGCCGGAAGCACCGGCCGATGCAGGGGCGGGGGTCGGACCGGCCGACGAGTCGTCGCACGAGTCGATCCGCCGGTTGTGGTCGCTGCTGCAAGACGCGACCGACCGGCTCGACGACGTCATCCGAGCGGCCACCGCCCGCAGCGAGACCGTCATGACCGGTCGTGACCCGGGTAGGCACGTCAGCGCGTCCTTCACCGGCGGCGGCGAGCTGACCGACCTGAGCATCGACGAGACCTGGGCGGCTGACGCCGACGCCCGCGAGCTCGGCACGTCGCTGACCGCAGCGATCACCGACGGGTACGCCGCGATCGACCGCAGCGCTCACGAGACCACCGGCCAGTGGCCGTTCCCCGACCTCGACCGGATCAGCGGCAACCCCACCGCACTGCTGGCCACGCTGGGCCTGCCAGCGATCCCCGACACCCAACCGAAGGGGTAGTCATGCCACCCACCGAGCAGCAGATCCAGGCCGCGATCCAGGCACTACGCAAGGACGCCGACACCTGGGCTGCCGGCAAGGACAAGCTGGTCGACGCGGCCGCAGTGGCAGCCCGACTCGAACTGAACGCCCTGCACTTCTCCTACCTCGCCGACCAGCTCGGCCTCGCCGAGGTCTACCAACAGCTGCAGCACCGGCTCTACACGCTGCTCAACGAAGGCGCCGCTAACTTCCTCGCCCTTTCCACCGCCCTCAACGACGCAGCCGACGGCTACGAACAGGACGAGATCAACGCCGTGCACCGCATGAAAAGCATCTACTGACCGGGGGAACAGACATGGCAGTCGCGCTGCCGCTGTCGGAAGGCGAGTTCAACGACGCGCTACGCCGCGTCGACGACAGCCTGCAGAAAGTCGTCGAGCTGACCGACGCCATCGTCGACGCCTGCAACCGTGTCGGTCAGTGGCTCGGCCCGCTCTGGGACGACGTGGCCGATCTGCTCACCCGGTTCGTCGACCTGGTCCAGAAGCTGCTCTCGGAGATCGGGAAGTTCTTCACCCGGCCCGGCGTGCCCTGGACCTTGTGGAACCACGGCACCGACTGGGTCAAAGAAGTCGGCAAACCCGTCAGCGACCTGATCTCGCAAGCCACCACCGGCCAGACCGACATCGACGAACGATGGCAGGGCCCCGCCGCGACCGCCTACCTCGGCACCCTTCCCGACCAGGGCAAAGCACTCGCGGCGATCGTGGCCGCCACCGCCGACATCGACGACGCCCTCACCAAGGTCGCCGGCGGCATCATCGCGTTCTGGCTCGGCGTACTAGCCGCCATCGTGCCGTACATCATCGAACTGACCGGCTGGGGCGCCGCCGCCTCCACCGGTGTCGGCGCCCCACCCGCGGCAGCCGGAGCCGGCGCCTCCACCCTGAAAGTCCTCGGGATCATCACCGCCGTCGTCACCGCGGCCATCACCTACCTGACCGCCATCTCCAGCCAATACAAAGACCTGCTCCAGCGCGTCGAGAACAACGACGGCTTCCCCGCCGGGCACTGGCCCCGCTCCACCAACGACGTCATCGCCGACGGCAGCCTCAGCGGCGACAACACCACCAACTGGCACCTACGCACCTCATAGACCGGCCCGCGGGAGATGCCATGAGCAACGATCGTGTCCACGTACCTGACCCGGCACTCCTGCGACGAGCCGCCCAACGCATGACCATCGCCGTCGTCATCATCGTTGTGCTGACGACCTTCTTCACCGCCGGAGGAATCAGCCTCATCACGGCCGGCGAACTACCAGGGCTGCCCCTCGCCGTAGGCGGCGCCGTGATCCAGATCGGCGCCATCGTGCTCTTGATCGCGACCCGGCACGTCCGCCGAACCCTGACCGGCCAGACCATCGCGCGATCATCGCTCATGACGGCACGCCAGACGAGCGGCTGGGTACGTCGCATCGCCCTAGCGACGATCGTCGTTCTCATCGTGTACGGCTTGATCCGGCTCACCTTGGGTGATCCGTGGAGCCTCCTTACGGCCGGAATCATCGGCGTCGGACTATTCCTGGTCGGAAATGCCAGCAAGAACATCGGCCTTGCCCAGAGCGAGGCACTCAATGGCCAAGGCACATAGGTCCACGGCGTAACTTGTGTGCGAGCATGGCGGCATGGTGGCTGGTGACGCGGGTCTGGTGATCTGGGACGTTGACGGGACGCTCATCCCTGCCGACCTGCGCTGGCTGCGCCGGGCGATCTCCCGCGCGTTCGGCATCACGGAGTCGGCGGTCGTCTTTCCCGACAAGAAGGTGCACGGATACACCGACGAGTCGATCGCGATCGACACGGCGACCGCGTCCGGCGTTGACCCGTCCCGTGCCGAGTCGGGAATTCCGGTGTTCCGTGAAGCCCTTGCCGCTGTCATGGAGCAAGGGCGGCAGGAGCTGGCCGAGGTTCAGCCGCCGTATCCGGGAGCAGCGGCCAGTATCGCCGCGCTGCATCACCAGGGCTTCGTACAGACAGTCTTGACCGGCAATCTGCGGTCGGCTGCCGAAGTGAAGCTGCAGGTGGCCGGTCTGGACAAGTATTTGGATCTGCGGGTCGGCGGGTTTGGGTCGGACGAACGTGATCGCTTCGAACTTCCCGCTGTGGTAGCCCGACGATACGCCGAGGTCTATGGCCGCCCCGTTAATCGTGGCCGGACGGTCATCGTGGGGGATGCCCCCAACGACATCGCATGTGCTCGGCACGCCGGCTTTCATGTCGTCGTGGTCGCTCACCGGGCCGGAACCGAGGAGCTAGCTGTTCATCGTCCTGACGCGATCCTGAACAGTCTCGATGCTGGCGGTGTCATAGAAGCCATCAAGTCGCTGGTGTCGTCAGGGACGCGCCCAGCTGCGAGCTAAGCGGTCATCCGCTCTTCAAGCTCAAGTACCACCGGCTCAGCTCGCCAACGGTCCAAGCGCTGTCGGGCGCGCTGTGCCCGTGCTATGCCGCGGTGGTTGCCGCTGATCTTCAGACGTTCGTAGGTGCTAGCCAGCAGGGTGCAGGAGCGTTGAAGGTCCCCTGCTTCGGCGTGGGCGCTGGCGAGGTCTACCGTCGCGGCAAGCGAGACGTTGATGTTGGCGTGGTCGAGCTCCAGCGTCGTCACTGCCGTCTCGAGCACGTCGATGGCCTTCCGTGCCCGCCCCAGCAACAAGTGGCATGTCCCTGCGTAGACCCTGAGCCGGGCCTGACTCCAGTCACTGTAGAGACCGACGCAGTCGCCAGGCGCTGATCGCTTGCTCGGCGCGCTCGAAGGCAGCGTCGGCCTCCACAGGTAGCCCTAGCGCGGCGTACCTCTGTGCCTGTTCGGCGGCGATTCGGGCGCACCTCTGACGGTTGTTCGCGACCTCAGTCCCGCCGTCCCGGTCAGGAGATACGCATTCGGCGAGACATGATGCAAACAGAGCTGTCGGCCACCACGACCGACTCGATATGAAGACCTGGTATCAGATAGGAAGGCGCCTCCAGATCATCGATACTATCGCGTGCTATCCACATCACGGCTTGGTCTACCGCATCGGCGACGATAATCGATTCCCCTAATTCCTTGCCAGAGACGAGCACCGTACGCACACCGCCGTGGTAAAGCTGTTTCAATGAATCCGTCGGGTGTGTTGTCTCAAAGGCGGCGGGGAAGCGCAGCACATCCTTGCCGTGTCCGTTGGGGATGCCTTCCTCGATGTGTCCATCTCGGCCGATCACGATGTCAGCCTGAGCGCGTAGCTCATTGCTGGCCATCTTCTTTCGCAGGTCAGTGAGACCCGCCGAGTCGAAGTCGGCCAGTGTGACCCACGGGCGTTGTCGTATCGTCGCGGTCAACCATGGCCCCAAGACCACGTTGGCCTCGTCGGTGAGTACGTCCACCTCGACGTCGACACCAGCCGCCTTTAGGACCGCAGCGCCGCCTTCTCCGCGCGAGGTTGGATCCATGTTCGCGATCACGACGCGCACTACGCCGGAATCGAGCAGCAGCTTACGGCACGCGGGCGTTACGCCGACATGGTTGCAGGGCTCCAAGGTGACGACCGCCGTGCCACCGTGGGCGCGGGTTCCGGCGGCCGTCAGCGCGTGTGCTTCCGCGTGCGGTTCACCTTTGCGGCGGTGGTACCCGACTCCAACCTCGCGACCCTCAGCGTCGAGGATGACGCATCCGACAGGAGGGTTGGGACTGGTCGTCCCGAGCCCCAGCGCGGACACCGCAATAGCTCGGTGCATCGCGTCGATCTCGCGAGAAGTAGCCATCAGGTGTCCTCGTCTAGTTCATTAAGAAGAATAGCCACGGGTTCCAGGCCACGATGGCGGCGCAGAGTGACGCCTACGTCAGCGAGACGCTGCAGGATCCGCCGGGAGCCAACCCGTTGAGCGATAGCCAGAGCCTCTCGGGCCGAACATGCCGCTTCCTCGGGTTGACCGGCGTCAGCGTGCGCGGCGGCTTTGCTGGCCAGTGCGGCGGCCCGGTCCCGACGGTAGACCGCCGGCACCGTCGGAAGCGCGAACTCGTAGAGCTCGATTGCTTTTCGCGGTGAACGCATTGCTAAGCATGCCGCTCGATGGAGCTCGACATAGCCGGCCGTGCAGAAGGAGCCGTGTCCGGCCCGTGCATCGCCTCGGCGATCGTCGGTGACCCAGCGGTGAGCCTGGTCAAGCAGCTCTTGGGCGGTGTCCTCCTTGCCGCGCATCGCAAAGCTGAGAGCCTCCTGGACACGGATTGCGGCGCGCATAGGACTGGGCAGAAGGTGTTCCTCTCGCCGCGCAGCTTGGGCAAGCCCAATGGCGCCTGCAGAGTGCCCAGCCGCAGATAGCTGTTGACTACGGCGGTATACCGTCCAAGCCACCATGGTTCGGTCATCCGTCTCGTATGCCCATTCCATCGCTTGGCTCGTCCAGTAATGAGCGCGATCAAGATCGCCTGCATCTTCGTGCAACCACGCCGCAGATTCGGCGTACTGAGCTGCGAGTCGCACCGTTTCCAGGCGTTGCCTATCCGGGTCGATGGACATCATGTCTTGTAGAACGCTGAGCTGGGTCTTTACGCCGGCAAGGGCATGCCGTGGGCCGAAGAGGTTGTCGGCGCGAACCAAGACATGCCACTGCTCGCGCAGGTGAGAGAGCATTTCTGCTCTTTCGTTCACCGAGGCGATCAGTCGATTTACGGACCGGACCTTCGGCAGAACATGTGCTTTCTCGGTGGCCGGTTCGGTTCCGGGGCGGCCCCTGCGGTTTGGGTAAAAGCCGAGGTCGGCGTCTTTGGCAACCTGCAGGACTGCCCGGAACGCCTCCCGGTAGAACCGTGTAGGCCAGCGGTGGGCGCCCGCTTCATATCTCGACACGAATCGGTGGTCGACGCTCGTTGTCATCGCATGCCGGTGATGGAGGTAGGCGTTGATGGCGTCGGCGACCTCTTGAGTCGACATCGGTTGGCCGCTGCCCGATGGGGACGTGATCCGGGTCCTGGCCGCGATGAGGCTTTCGTTGCGGTCGCGCTTCCCTGCCCAGCTCTCATGCGGTCCTGCTGCCATCTCACTCCTTCTGACCGCCGCCGTATGCCCTATGCAGGCTGAATTAACACGCTGGCCGTGCGGGCGGCACGCTGCTGGCATGGCAATGCAGGGAACCCGCATACAGAGGAGCGGTTGCCACCGACGGCAGAGCTGCGCCTTCCGGCGAGGCGAGATCGGCGATCAGCCGAATTCACCGTTGCGTACGTCGTCGATGAAAGCGTGCCACGCCTTAGCTCCGAATGTAAGGACTGGCCCCGCCTTGTCCTTGGAGTCCCGCATTCCGACGTCGCCGTGGCTTGAATGCGAAATCTCGACGCAGTTGTCTCCGCCACTGCTACGTGAGGACTTACGCCAGACCGAGAACGTCCGCTCCATGATCCACCAATCCCTCCGTCTCGTGCGGCAGCTTTTCCGCCAGCGCAGCAAGGAAGTCAAGGCTATCTGACTGCGTCAGCGCGGCGTCCTTAAGACGTGAGTACAGAGCTAGATACGGGCCGACGTCCTTGTGGTCTGTCAACACCAGGTCTGACGTTGCAGTGTCGACCGCGACGACCACCGGATCATCGCGATCGGGATAGCGGTAGATCGAGAACGCCGAGCGCGGGACGGCGTGACCGTCGATGTGGGCATCGGTGCGCAGCACGCGGATACACAGGCGGTCGTGGTGATGGCCCAGGTCCACGAGATGGTCCAGCTGCGCGGCGACGACCCGCACGGGCGCCGCCATCCGCCGTAGGGCCAGCTCGTCGATCACGACCTCGTAGTCGGGGCCGTCAGGTTGTTGCAGGAAGGCCTGGCGCGTACGGCGGGCCTCGAGCGCGGAATCGGCGTCGAAGGTGGTCTGGTAGATCGTTTGGTCAGCTCGGATGCGGGCCTCGGTGAACGAGGGGATCTGAAGCAGCCCAGGCAGAAACGTGAGCTGGTACTCGCAGATCTTCGCCGCCCCCCACTCCAGGTCGGCGTACAACGCCTGGCGCAGACCCATCTCCGTGGCCTTCCGTTCCCACCACCCGCGCTCCTGTGCGTCACACGCCACATCCATGATCGCCTGTCCGCGCTCGTGTCCCACCTCGAAGTGGTCCAGGACGCGCATGATCTCGTCGAGGTTCGGCCGCACCCGGCAACGCATCAGCCGGCTGATGCGTTGCTTGCTGAGGCCGGTCGCAGCGGCAAGTCCGTCGGCGGTGTAACCGTGTTCTTCGCGCAGCTTGATGAGTTCGTCGGCCAGCCGCCGCCGGCGCACATATGGGCTCGACATTTGCCACCCCTATCCACAACGTTCCCGCCGTGTGTGTCCTGACCGTCCGGTTGCGATAGAGGGTAAGCCTGCGTTCGTTCCGCGGAAGACCGCCAAATTGCCACCTGCGGAGACATCTCGCAGCTCAGAGCATGATGCGCCGCTAAGTCGCCACCTAAGTCCGCACCTATTCCGGGCTTACGTGCGCTCGGCCAGTTGCGTGAGTGTGGAAACACGACACGTTACTCGTCGATCCGACGTGGATGCGGTGTGAGCCGAACCCCCTTTTGCTGCCCTCATTCCCGCGCGGTTTCTCGATCAAGAAAGGCCCTTAGGTATGGCCGAGCCCGTATCGCCCTCCACGGGCTCACGTGAGCATGCGACGAGCCAGCCGATGGCGGCACTGCTGGTCCTGGTTGTTGCGGCTGTCTGCGCACCGCTGAAGTTCGGCTCGGGCTATGCCGATCGCATTCCGGTGGTGCAGCGGTGGTGGCGTCGTAGGCGGTCACGGGTGTTGGCTGCGGCTGAGCAGGCGGACGCCGTGGAGCGGGCGCAGGCGTTCGGTCGGCTTCGTGCCGCAGGTCGGGCTGAGTGGGGTCGCGGCAGCACATCGAGGGCGCGGTCATGACGGTCGAGCGTCCAAGCTTTGATAGCAGCACGGCGCATCCCGCTCGTCGTTACAACTACTGGCTGGGCGGCAAGGACCACTTCGCCGCCGACCGAGAGTCCGGCGACGCGATCGCCGAGCTCTATCCAGCAGTGGTCAACGACGCCCGGATGAACCGGCGGTTCCACTGCCGCGCGGTCGAGTGGCTGGCGTCGGTCCGGCACGTCAGCCAGTTCCTCGACATCGGCTGCGGCCTGCCGATGCCGGAGGACAACACGCATGACATCGCGCAGGCCATCAATCCGCAGGCGCGGGTGGTGTATGTCGACAACGACCCGCTGGTGATGGTCCACGCCCGTGCACTGATGTCGTCCCACCACGCCCGCGACAGTGTCGACTACGTCGATGCAGATCTACGCACGCCCGAGCGGATTCTCGAGGGCGCTGCGGACGCGCTGGACCTGTCCACACCAGTCGGGTTGCTACTGACGGCGGTCCTGCACTTCCTTCCCGATGCCGACAACCCGTATCGGATCGTGCACGCCCTGCTGGATGCCCTGCCAGCGGGCAGCTTCCTCGTGTTGTCGCACGTCAGCATGGAGCTGGCATCCAAGGAGGCCCAGCAGAAGGTCGCGGCAACGACCGACGTTCCCGGCACCGGACAGTTCACCAACCGGTCGAAATGGGAGATCAGACATTTCTTCGCAGGACTGGCTTTCGTCGGCTCTTCTAAGCCGGTGCCGGTCAACCGATGGCAGCCCGAGTTCGGCACGTATCAGGTCGCGGAGGCTGATCAGCCTGCGGCGGTGTACGGCGGTGTCGCCGTGAAGCACTAGCCCCGGAGAGCAGGGGCTGTGGCCAAACCCCGGGCTGCAGGCCGGTTATCGCAACAGACATGGCGTGCCGTAGCCCCTGCTGGCGCGGACGTGCGCCCTGCGCTGCTCCGTCATTTCCTATTTCCCGCCCAACGTATCTGCTGTGTGGAAGGAATTGTCATGCCGTCAGCTGGGCCGACGAGGCTCACCGATGACCTGTGGCTCGCGGCGCACGACAGCGTCAACGGCACAGCCCAGATCGGTGACTGGCCACTCGGAGTTGGACTGGCCGCAGGGCTGATCGCCGAGCTGATCCACGACAAGCTGCTCGAGCTGCGCCAGGGCGAGCTGTTCCGCACGACCGCCGAGCTCCCGGTCGATCCGGCGCTACGGCCCCTGCTCGCCAAGATGGCGGCCGAAGAGCAGAGCTGGCCGCAGACGCCGCAGCCGTCGCCGCTGAGGATTCCGACACAGACGTCGCGAGCGGCGCGCGACGACCGGGGTCGGTCGGGTCCGGTATCCGGGGAACCGGATGGGCCCACACCGGCGCTCGACGACTACGGCTGGCCCACACAGACGCACGACCGCCGCGACTTGCCAGCTCTGACGCATGCCGACCACCGGCGTCCTGCACACGCCCAGACGTCCGACGGCCGCAGCTGGCGTCCGCCAGCGGTACGGGAGCAGCACCGGCACCACCAGCGCGGCCACCAGCTGCGCTTGTGGATGTCTTACCTGGCCTACGACAGCCGCGCGGAGGCCCGAGTTCTCGACCGGCTGTCCCGCACCGGCCTGATCCTGCGCGACGAGCGCCGTCGGCTGTTCGGCGGCACCACAGTGCGCTACCTGCCCTACGACTCCGTCATCTCCGGATCACCGGCGAACACGATCAGCACCGCCGTGCAGCACGGCCGGCCACTCAACCAAACACAGCTGCTGCTCACTGGCCTGTTCCTGGCCACCGGGCTGCACCACCACGCCCTGGCCACCCTCAGCCCGCACGAACGAGCTGTGCTGGCCCACGCCCTGCGCGGTCTGGATGAGCAGTCTCGGGAGTTGCTCCGCGCGGCGGACGCCGCCGTCGGGGAGGCCGCCATGCGCTGAGCACCGCGATCACGCCACCCCCTTCCGCCCCCTCACTGTTCGCTGGAGGAACCCCCGATGTCCGCATCCCCCACCCATACAGCGCAGGCCAGCGTGTCGTACGCGCTCGCGCGTAACCGGCTCGGCCCGTTCGCGATCGGCTCAGCCATCGCCTCGTCCGTGGCGCCACTGACCGTCATCACCCTGGTCGTGCCCCTCGCCTTGGCGGCGACCGGCCTGCTCGGTTTCCCGATCGCGATCATCGCCGTCGCCGCCATCCTGATGATCTACGCCGTCGGCTACCTGGCGATGGCCCGGCACATCCCCAACGCCGGCGCGTTCTACGCCTACGTCGCCCACGGCATCGGCCGCCCGTTCGGCGTCGGCACCTCTTGGTTCGCGCTGGCCACCTACACCAGCTTCCAGCTGTGCTGCTACGGCGCGTTCGGCGCCGCGATCGGCGCCCCGCTGCTCAGCGACTGGCTCGGCTTCGACGTGCACTGGTTCATCCCCGCCGTCCTCGCTTGGGCCTTGGTCGCCCTGCTCGGCGCCAACGAGGTCAAACTCTCCGGCTACGTCCTCGTGTTTTTGGTCGTCGCTGAAACCGTCCTGGTCGTGCTCTACAGCCTGGCCATCATGCTCACCTCCGGCTTCACCTTCTCCGGCGCGGCAATGTCGGTGGGGGATCTGTCGGGGCCGAGCCTCGGGGTGTTGATCGTGCTCGGCGCGACCTCGTTCGCCGGCGTGGAGCAGGCGGTGGTGTACATCGAGGAGAGCAAGGACCCTAAGCGGACCATCCCGGTGGCCACTTACGTCACCGTCGCGGTCATCGGCGCGGCGTACGCGCTGGCGTCCTGGGTGCAGATCTCCGCCGCCGGACCGAAGCCGATCGACCGGGCCACCGCGGAGGGTGCGGATCTGTTTTTCAACGAGGCCGCGGTCATGCTCGGCCACGGCGCGGTGACGGTCGGGAAGGTCCTGCTCGGTACCGGGCTTGTCGCCGCGCTGCTGGCCTTCCACAACGCCATCACCCGCTACACGTTCGCGCTCGGCCGTGAAGGGGTTCTGCCTCGAGTGTTCGGCCGGTGCACGATCAAGGGCGCACCGCGCAACGCCTCTCTCGCCCAGACCGCCCTCGCCCTGGCGGTGCTGATCGTTTACGCCATCGCCGGCTGGGATCCGCTGGTGCAGTTGTTCTACTGGGGCTCGACCACAGGTGGGCTGGGCATTCTGCTGCTCTACGCGTTGACCAGCATCGCCGTCATCGGGTTCTTCGCCCGTCGTTCGTACGGCGAGAACCTGTGGCGGCGACGCTTCGCCCCACTGCTCGCCACCGCTGTCCTGCTCGTCGTCGCGTATCTCGCGGTCGACAACCTCGCCGCGCTGTACGGCGTGACGCCGGGTACCGGCCCGGCTCGGATCGTGCCGATCGCCCTGCTGGCCATCTTCGCGGCTGGCACCACGTGGGGGCTGATCCTGCGGCGCACCCGACCGGAGATCTATGAGGGCATCGGTCGCGGTGCTCGCAGCGCCACCGCCTCAGCTTCTGGCTTGTCCGCCATCCTCTAAACCAAGGAAGCCAACTACCGATGAACCCCAGCAACGGCACCCCTGCCGTGCGTCTCGCCGGGCCCGGCGACATCGACACCGTGGCCGACATCGTCGCCGACGCGTTCAACCACCTCGAGGTCATCCACTTCCTCGTACCGGACGGGTCCCGCCGCCGGACGGTCGCCCGGGACTGGTACCGGCTGTACATCGCCCACGCGATCGCCGGCGCCGGGCAGGTCGTCATGACCGCCGACGCGAGCGCCGCCGCGGTCTGGTTCGACCGCAGCGGCAAGATCAGCGAGCCCGACGACTACGCCCGGCGCCTGGCCGAGCTCGCCGGCGACGACCTGCACCGCTTCCAAGACCTCGATCTGCAGATGGAAGCCCACCACCCCACCGACCCGCACTGGCACCTGCTGTTCCTCGCCGTACGCCCCGACCGATGGCACCAAGGACTGGGCGGCGTCCTGATGGGCCACACCCACCGCCGGCTCGACGCCGACGGAATCCCCGCCTATCTGGAAGCCACCAGTGAGCAGAACCGGCGGCTGTACCGGCGCCACGGCTACATGGACATGCACCCGCCGGTCATCTCTGTCTCCGCCGATGCGGTCCTCTACCGCATGTGGCGGCCCGCGCAGAACGGATAGCACCGGACCCCGTCTAGTTGGGTCAAGACCCGCGTAGGTCAGGAACGTACCGGGCCGCCGTCATCGCGGGCGGCTCGGTTCCGGCACGGGTGACGGCGTCAAACCGACACGCATAGCGCTATCCAACCTGGCGTCGCTGCTCGGCAAGCGCATCCCTGACATGGCGGTTCTTTGTTCTGTCAGCCGAGACGTGCCTGCGTCGTCACCCCTCCGCAACCCGCCAGCGCACCGTGGCGCGCCCAATGTCGAAGAAGGATCCGGCCGCTCCGATTACCATGCCAGCTGCGATCTGCTCCCTGATCTACGACGACATTGACGGCTCGCCCAACACGGCAGCGCTGCTGACCGCGGCCTTCACGGCGTACCCGGGCGGCCGCCGAGGTCAGGCGCGTGGGCCCATAGATACGGATCCGGCCCCGGCCCCGGCCCTCGCAGCGTCGGGGACGCCAGGGTGCGCCGTGAGGGCCGCGGTTGAGTGGATCGCAGCCGAGTGTCGTGCGTGACGCTGCCCAGCGTGTCTCAGCATGGGGTCCCGCCCAAAGTACGTCGCTGCGGGTCAGAATGGCGACATGGATCGCAGGACGCTCCCTCCGCCTGGTTCGCCAGAGTTAGATGTGCTTCCCTCAGAGGCTCATGCGCTTCTGTATGCGTATCTATTTGACAGACGAGAAAATCCCCCAACGATGCGGGAGATTCGTGCCTTTGTCGCACATGAGCTAGGCGAGGCCCCGTCTCAGACGGATAGGCGCGTCCGCGAGCTCAGAGACCACTTCGAGGTGCTGACCGAAAGTAAAGAAGGTGAACATCGATATCGGCTTGTAGGTTGGTCTGTAAAAAACAAGAAGGGATCACGGGCGCCGCTAAGCAAACGGCTTCGTGCCGAGGTCTTATCGCCTCAACGATGCGCACAATGCGGCCGCCGGCCACTCGACCACGGGGTCGTGCTGGTCGTCGACCACAAGATTCCGCACCACTGGGGAGGCACCGACGATGTTAGTAACCTTCAGCCTCTTTGCGAGGAGTGCAACTCGGGCAAGAAAGCCTACTATGCCACATATGATCAATATGCTGACGAGATTGCTGCAGCTTCGTTGCATCCGGAACCGCACGGCCGAATTGGCGAGCTACTGAAAGCGTTTCACGGGGAGTGGGTTCCGTCGGATGTAATTGCGGTTGTTGCGTCGCTCCAACAATATCAGGACGACTGGCAGAAGCGGCTAAGAGAGCTTCGCTTCCTAGGCTGGGATATACCGCAACCGCGACGAGAGAAGGACGCCACAACCGGCCGAATCCATACTTCGTATCGCGTTGCAAGTTGGAAGCCATGGCCGATGGGCTCAATCCGGGCCGAGATCGCCCGAAGAGATCCGTCGAACCGCCGCTATGAAGGTTAGGGATAGCCGGCCTGTTGAGCATCCTTGCTTCGATAGCGTCTCGGAGAGGCGTAACCCGTCCGTTTTACGCGGTAGTCACGGCTGAAGACGTGACTTACATAGGCCTAGTCGTCGGCAAGCTGTCCGGCCCACAAAGCGTTCTCACTTATCGGTCCAGACTTCGAGTCATCCGTCAGCCCCGTCAGAGGGAGAAGTGGGCACATAAAGGAGTGAGCCAGGCCGCAGCAACGCCCTCGTTTGGCTGGCCGCCTAAGCTCCTCCCGTAGCGAACAATGCTGCTAGAAACCGTGTTCTGCGGCACATACGCCGAACCCGCATCAAGCACTCCGAGCGGATCCGCGTTAAGCTTCCGATCGAGGATTTGGCGCGCCTATTTATGCGCCGTTGGCACGGTAGCCTCTCCGGCGGAGCCGGAACGTTTCACTGTCCACTCGATGACAGAACGCCCGTGCGGTGTCGCTGTCGCGGGGGCCGCCAGCGAGAGGAAGACGGCGAGATCGCCTGGGTCGGGCGAAGCGCCAAGGTCACCGGGCGTGCACTTGCTCTCGCCGGCGGAAGCGACATCGGCGGCGACAGAGACGAGAAGGGTGGCACGCCGGCCCTGCGGGTCACGTAGCTTGTCGGCCACAGCATCGGGCGATGGGGTTGCCTTCCCGGCGATCCGCTCGAGGGCATCGCGGTGCTTGGGGTCACTGCCGGAGAAGTCGATACGCGGGTCGGGGCGACGCCCTCGGCCGATAATGGGCGATTCGTCCAAGCCTGGAAGCGTCAGCAGAGTCGCGGTCGTGGGTAGTGGCCAAATGACGGCGATGTCGTTGAGGCGGCCTTCCTCGACCAGCTGGCGGTAGAACCGCTCAACGGGCTCGATCACCTTCTTGAAGTCCTCGTGCCATCTCAGATTGCCGAGGATATGGACGAAGTCTGCTGCGGCAATGATTCCGACCTTGGCCTTGAATTGGCGGATCGGTTCTTCCGGCTTGGCCCGTGTCGAGGTGAAAACCTTCTCTTCTTTCGCTGCCGCCAGCACGGGGAGCATGCTGTAGTAGTTAGCTGTCTTGGCCTTGCTGTCCTTGCGCGGAGGCAAGCCGAGATAGTCCTTGAGCTTGCCGGAGTCACCCATGGTGTTGACGACGGCGTTAAACATTTTGGACCGGCCGGCGGGGCGCAGGTACGGCAGATGCTGGCTGACGATGGGCGGTACTTGCCAGGGTTCGAGGGTGGGTGTGCCGTCGTCTTGGAAGCCTTCATAGTCGCGCAGCCGATCGCGGAAGGCGACTTCGTCGCGCATGAGGCCTTCGAATGCTTCGTAGAGGTCGACGCGGCGGGGGTCGAGGTCGGGGTCGCGGCGGATGAAGAGGCGGACTAGGTCGCGGTAGCCCTGGCGGAATCCGAACCATCGGCCGGCCTGCATCAGGGTGTCACCTTGCAGAGCCTTACGGGTGTAGAAGGACACAGTGAGTCCTTCGACGGTGAAGCCGCGGCTGAGTTTGGCTCCGCCGATCAGGATGCGCCAGACGCGGTTGCGGTCGAAGTCGAGGGCTTGCTGATGCTGCTGGACCGCTGCGTCACTGTTGACGATCAGGACTGGATCACCGTCTTGCTTGATGCGCGTCGTCGCTTCGCCGATCAGCTCGATGAGCTGCTCGAACGTCTCCGGCACGGGGTAGCCGTCAGCCCGTGCGGCACAAACGGGGCGGTAGTCGGTCTCCCAGAGTGTCCGGAGGCGGCCCAGGGATGAAGCTTCGCCGTATGTGTTGTCCGTCCAAACCTTCCGGACAAGATCCGCCATTTCGCTCTGCTTATCGTTGCGGACTGCCTCATGCACCATCATGGTGTGATGCCGGTAGCTACCCGCACCGGCCTTCTCGCGGAACACCTTGATGGCACCGGCCAGGACGAATGAGTCGAGCGCTAGCCTTACTTCAGTCTCCCGTTGTGCGTGCTGTTCCGGCTTATCGGCCTCGGGAGGCGGGCCGACGCGGCGTATATATGCGGCCTCGTTGGAGGCTGCGGGATCCGTCTTGGCGACGTCGCTGTCCCAGCTGGTGTCGTGAAAGTCCTGTACACCCATGTAGTTGGGCGGCCGGTCGAGCGCGATGATGAAGTTCTTCGGGAAGATGTCGCCCGCGTCGTCGGGGTCGACAAAGAAGTTCGCGAACGGCGTCGCCGTATACATGATGAGCTGCGCGCGGGGCAGCTGCCCCAGCAAATCAGTGATTGCCGCGTTGATGGCGGTCCGGTCCTTGCTCTTCTCCGGGTTTTTGGTGTTGATAGACGCCAGGTCCGACTCATCATCGATGATCAGGGCCGGAATATCGCCCAGGACGTTCTTAAGCGGTTTGAGGTCCTGTGCCAGCTTCCGGAGGACGGCTGCGTTTTTCTTGACGACGACCAGCCGCACGTCGGCGGACTTGAGATTCGCCGGGTCGTAGAACGGCTTCGACGGATCGCTGAGATGGACTTTGAGACTGGTCAAGCCCTGTTTCAGCCGCTTGTAGTCGTCGTTGAGCAACGTGAGCCGCTCGATACCCGGGAATCCTTTGGCGATGAAGTGCTCGCCGTGCCGGATGAACGCGTCGGCGAGCCAGTCCTCATCGGTGGCGTAGTCGAATTCAGCGGCCGCCTCGCCGTCGACCAGGGACCGGGTCAGGTTCTCACGGCCGACGAGTTCACGGTCGAGGCGGCGCTGTGTTTGCGACCGCAGCAGCTCGATGGTGCCCGTCATGACGATGACAAGCCGGTAGCCGGCGTCGATGGCCTTGGCGATGACGCCGGTGAAGTTGGCTGTCTTGCCACTCTGGACGTAGCCGACCACGAGCCCTTTGCTCTGATACTGGTGATCTGATGTTGGGTCAGAGATTCTCTGGACAACGTTGGTGGTGGCTTGATCGAGGGCGGCGACGGATTCCGCCGGCCAGCCTTGCTTGTCCAGGAGATAGTCGCGGTAGTCCGGCCAGTAAAGCGCCCACTGGTCGCGTCGCTTCTCGGTGTACCAGGGCTCCCACATGGTGCTGATCACGGTCGTGCGCATGGTGGCGACGGGTGCGATCTCGTCGAGGCGCGCGGTGGCTTCGGCCGGGAGCTGCAGCAGCTCGTAGGCCCGCTGCCGGCGCTGCTGGGTGCGAGGGTCCGTCGGGCTGGCCGGGGCATCCCAGGCGGGCTTGTCTTCGAAGTCCCAGTCGGCGAGGGCAAGTGCGAGCTGGCGCACGGCGTGGTTGTCCTGCTGGTTGTGCGCTTCCAGGAGCTTTTGCAGGTCGTCGGCGGCGACGAGGTCGTGGTCGGGACGGTCGATGTTGATGCGCCGCAGTAGAGGGGCGGGTCCCTTGCTCTGCAGCCCTGCCACGGCAGCAGTGAAATCTGATTCCCAGTCGGTGATTGCAGGCATCATTGCCTTCCCGGTGCGAAGTGGGCGGCGGGCTCCGGCGGATTGCCGCGCTGCAGGGTGGTGACGTCGATGGTGTACGTCGCGCCGACAATGAGCTCGGGACGGGCACAGCCCTGGTCCACGGCGTGGCGGTTGAGCACAGGAAAGTTGCTATCGACAAGGTATGCAGCCGGAGTGCTGCGGAGCTTGTAGTGGCTGAGGTAGGAGGCTCGGTCGCGTTCGCGCCATCCTGCCTGTTCTAGTGATGCTTCGAGCGCTGGACGGGCCGGGCCGGCCGCGGCGACGGTGTCGTCGACCAGTTGGGCGAGCGTCCGGCCGGTGGTGCTGGTGGCGGAGGTTATCTGAATGGACACTAGCCACAGCGGGGTCCCGGGTGCCGGGTCGAGCTGCTCAAGGCCGCCAATGATGTGGCGCCGCCGTTCGGTCTTGGTTGTCTTGACCTCAAGAGCCGAGCCCGGGAAGACGAAGTCGTGTTCGTTAGGCGCGAAGCCTTTCCACGCTTCGACTGCTGCGGTGTTATCCATGGCTTGCAAGCAGGATTCGAGGAGGAGCAGCTCACCGTAGAGCCCGGTCTGGCGTTCCGGGGACAGGCTCCCGGACCGGGCCAGCAGGTCACCGAACGTTGCCAGGGCCGACGGGATCGCTGAGGCGAACGGGAGCTGGTACTGCTGAATCATGTCGGCGATGTCGCTGAGCAGCAGGTAGGCCTCGTGCCCGTTCGCGCCGTACTGGACCACCACCTGGTCCCATCGGGTGCCCTGCTCGCTGATAACCCGGGCGCTGACGTACTCGAACGAGGACAGGTCCGGCTCGCCGGAGCCTGCGTGAGGGGTCCGCAGGGCCATCTCCCGCCGTGGCGGATCGAAATCGATCCGGCAGTGCGGAGTGCCGGGGATGACAATGGCAGAGGGTGAGGCCGCAAGGTAGCTCGCCACAGCCTCACGGGGCAGGTGCCGGCCGGCCTGTGCCAGGCTCACCGGTAGGCCTCCCCGCGGTAGTCGAGCTCCGTCTGCACCGCCGTTCCGAGCACTTCGTTCCAAATGTCGATGAGGTCCTTATCCCGCGACCCCCACTGCTGGCCCTTAAAGTGTTCCTCAGTAAGCAGGAATACCAGTGTCTTCAGCAGCGGGGCGTCGCTGAGGCCGGTGACTCCACCGGTCAGCATCTGCCGGTAGTGCTTGTTCAGGTAGATCACCCGTGCTTCGCGGTCCAGTTCCAGGAACCGGTCGCGGGCGAGGGGCTTCCACCGGATCTCCACCGGGTCCTCGTCGGTACGTAGCGGTATCTCAGCGCGGATCACGCGGCGGATGTCTTCGTGCAGGCCTTTTGACGGTTCCGCGACGGGCTGGCGGCGGTGACGACGGCGCCGGGACTCGGTGAGCACGGACTCGGCACGGGCGATGTAGTCGGCAAACGACAGCCGTCTCGTGCCTTCGCCGGTGCTGTGCGCGTGCAGTACCGCGGTATGGAGCTCATGTGAGAAGCCAATCCCGCTCTTCTCGGGGTTCATGCGCACGAGGTCACCAAGCTGTCCGAAGTCGTCGATGACGACCCTGGCCAATGCCCGGTTTTTGTCCGCGGTGATCACATGATTCCAGCCGCCAGCTTGCAGCAGGCGGTCGTTGCGGTAGATGAAGAAGCCTTGTGAGTCCGCGCCGTCGCGGCCGTAGAGACGGTATGCGGGGCCGCTGAATTTCGGCGGGACGATGTAGCAGTGCAGCTGGATCTGGTGCCCGCCAGCTGAGGCGACGAATGTTGCGGGGTAGCCGCTGACTGCCGTGGCCGGGAACCCGAGCGGATCAATCGCGGCGATCGGCTCGGGCGGCCCTGCTTGATGAAGGGTCAGATCAAATGCCTCGATGTCGATCCGCAGTCGACCGGCGGAGAGCAGCCGGTGGTAGGTGAGGCCGAGGTGCATCCGCAGCAGAGTCCGGGAGTCTTCGAGCCAGTTGCTCAGCCCTCCACCGGCCGAGCGCGGGAACCGGGTGTTGGTCCACCTCACAGCGGTGCCGGTGTGCGCATCGATCTGTCTGAGATACGTATCTAGTTCGGCGCTAAGCGTGGCGGGGTCGAGCACGTCACAGCCGTAGTCGCGCTGAACGTCGTCTTTGCGCAGCCGCCTGCCGTGATACTCACCGGTCTGCGGCGTCGTCATCACCGTCAGCGTGGCGGCGTGGCTGAAGGATGCCGCCTTCAGGCCGATGCCGAAGTGGCCCTGATCGCTGCTGCCGTAGGCCCGCTGGTGGCCTAGCCGCATCGCCTCATCGACCTGGTCGCCGGTCATGCCGCGCCCGTTGTCGATCACCGTCAGCGCCACCGGATGGTGCCCATCTGTGTCGAACCTGATTAGGACTCGATCGGCCCCGGCGTCGACGCTGTTGTCGACCAGGTCAGCAACGGCTGACTGGAGGGTGTGGTGCGTGCCCAGGCTCTTGATCAGCCCAGGGTCTGGCTCCAGGATCTTGCGCTCGAGGACGTCAGCATCAGCACGGATCAGACTCACGCAAACACCCTAGAAGGGAAACAGGCTGATGTGGCCCCGATGAAGAAACCAACATCGATAACCGTTCGGGTAGAGATGTCTGGTTGTCAGATTGAAGCGCCGCTGGCAGACAGCCCGCAGTCAGCCGGTTGCCTGGTGCGTGTCCGGCATCCGCTTCGCCCCTTCGACATCGCGCTGCCTCCAGAGCCGCAGTAATGCCCGCGTTCACAAAAGCGGCGCCTTGGCAGCGTGTCACCTTCACCTCACGCGTCAGCACAGACGCCGCCGCGCCGCGGTGCAGGCTATGCGCTCATGGCGGCCCACCTCATTGACGCTCGCCTCCGGCGATCAAGATTTCTAGGGCATGGCTAACATCGGGGGCGGTCGAGGGCTTTTGGACGTAGAACTTCTTGGTGATGCTCTCATCGGCATGCCCGAGCTGGGCGGCGGCTTCGGTGACCAGGCCTTGTCCGCTCAGTACGGTAGCGACAGTCTTGCGGAATACGTGGGGGCTAACCCATTTCAGATCGGCCTGCCGTTGCAGGGCGCAGCGCAGCGAACGGCGCATATTGTCCGGCTGGACGAACGTGCCGCTGCGGCTGGCGAAGAGGGGATCGTCCCGGCGATGGGGTACCTCGGTGTGACGGCGGCAGAGCATGGCCAGGGCGAACGGTGGCAGGTGGATTGTGCGTTGCCCCGCGACAGTTTTCGGGAACTCCTGACGTTCCCAGCCGGTGCCTTTGAGGAAGACCATCGTGCCGGCGACGGTGAGGGTTCCGCCAGGCAAATCGATGTCCTGCCAGCGCAGGGCGCAAGCTTCGCCGATACGGCAGCCGGTGGCTAGGAGCAGGTCGAACAGGTCGGTGCAGGTGCGGTTTTTCCTGGGTCCAATGGCTTTGGTGGTGCGCCACAGGTGCAGGGCGTTGCGGACCCTTTCGATCTCGTCAAAGGTCATGGCCTGGATGATCTTGCGTGGTTTGGGCAGCCGGCCGACGTCGCGGACCGGGTTGGCGGGGAGTGCACCGTGGCGGACCGCCAGGCTGAACATCTGCAACAGGATGCCCTTACAGCGCTGCGCCCCAGAAGGACGGGTTCTGGCGAGGGTCTTGAGGTAGCGGTCGAGCGCACCGACGGTGGCTTCCCGCAGGGTCATTTCCCCTATGGCGGGCAGGATCAAGTAGTGCAGGTCGCCGGCGTAGTGGCCAACGCTCTGTCGCTTGACCCGGTTCTCGATGAGGATCTCGTCGATCCAGGCGTCGGCGAGTTGTTCAACGGTCATGTCTGGGGTGACGTCGCCGCTGGCGTCGCGGGGTGCTGCTCGCAAGAGGTCAAAATGTTCGTGCTCACCGCGTAGCGCGTTGCACAACACTCTGTGAGCGCCTTTGAGGAGGCGACGCTGTTCATCAGTGAAACCGTGAGCACGCCCGGCGAGGGTGATACTGGCTTTGAGTAGGTGCATGTGAGCAGGACTCAGATTTACGAGTGTCACTCGGCCAAGCTAACCGTCCGTGAGCAGCCCAATTGGCTACCCGGACAGATGACCACCGTTCAGGTGTCACCCGTAGGCGAGTCTCGGACGGTTCTCCACCCGCTCGCTGGAATCTTCGATGAGCGCTACGTCGACCCAGGCGCTGCTCTTCCTTCGGCATCATGGCCAGAAACCCGGACCAGCGACGGCCGAGGACGCCTCGGTACTGCACTGCGGAACCGCGCATATAGGCAATACGGTGGCGACGGCGGCTGCGATCCAGATGCTCAAGCGCACCGTCCGCCATCAGGCTAGCCGCCGGTGGCGGTAGAACGGCATCTGCAGAGCCGCGTCGGCAGGGGCCACAGCGTGACGACCAGCCCGACCGAACCGGGCAGCCTGATCGCAGCGCCGCGACATCGAGCGGCGAACCGAGCGTCATGCTGGCGATCAACCACAACCGAGACGCCACGCCCTACCAGGCGCAACCGCCTAACAGCTCATCCGCACCGTAGTAGGAAGTGGTGGCGAAACCCAGCGCAAGACCACCCGCCAGAGCGCCGCGCAACATCCCTGCCGCTGGCCGTGTGTGCCGGTTCACCCACCAGCCGCCAGCACGGCCGTCGCTGCCCACGCCCGTCTAGCATCCAGATCGGACCGCGGTGACCGGCAGACCGCACGCCAGATGAGAGTCACACCAACGGGCGGACCGCCGAAACGAGAGCGACTCTGCCGGTCGCTCGACCATGCCTGGCCGGCAGCGGTCATGCCACGAGCCAACAAGTAGCCGATGTGAGTACATCGGATCAGGCGAGAGGCAGGCGCTCGAACGCAGTCGTGCGAGCAGGTTGTCTGCGCAGAGGCTTGGGACAACCACTCGCCTACCCAGTCCGCTCGGGATCGTTATCGGCCATCAGCGGCCTCCGCGTCGGCATTACCACCATAGGGATCAGATCTGAGACCATCGGCGTCGTGATCGGCGACGAGCAGCGGCTTCAGGAACTGGCCGGAGAATGGAAATCTGTTAGGCAGTCGCAAATCGTGCAGTGGGAGAGCTCGTTGCGGGCCCTTACTCGCGAGACCACCGACATCAAGGCGACGGGCCGGTGGCGTACCGGAAGGCGGACGTTGCTGGAGGTTCTCGGGGTTCACCATCTCGAACTCAGGCTCGTAGCGTGCCTCGCCTGGGTGATGCGGCCCGAGGGTCACCATGGATTGGGCGATCAGGTCGTACGTGGGATGTTCGAGACGCTCGGCGTGCCGTTCGATCCGGCAGCCCGAGTCGACGTGACCGTGGAGGAGACGCGATATACGGCAAGCGGCGTCCGCACCCGAGCCGACATGGTCATACGCGTCGGCGGATTTTGCGTCCTCATCGAGGCGAAGGTGAACGCCGGGCAGCACGGTGACCAGTGCGCGCGACTAGCCAAGTTGTGGGCGGACGAGGCTGCCACGCTCGTGTACCTCACTGAGGACGATCGCGGTCATGATGCCCCCGGAGGGTGGGCCAGGCTCACCTGGCGCGATATAGCCGAGCTAATGGCTCCCCTGCCGGCCAGCGCGTCAGCCGGCGCGCGAGACTTCTGGGAAACTCTCGGCGGTGGAGGATTTGCGATGCCTGACGACAGGACCAGGTTCTATCTGCGCCACTGGCGGCAGATCGACGAATGGTCGGCGCTGCGCCATGAGGCAGTTAAGGAGGTCGAGGCCGCGGTCGAACTCGGCTTGGAAGGCTTGAACCCCGCCATCCTCGCTGAAGCCGACCAGGGCTGGTTTACTGAGGGGGCCTTCTCGACGTACGAGCTCACCCGCCCATCCTGGCAGCTCGGCGCGTTGCAGGCCGCAATCGCGCTGCAATGGCACGGGCCTGGCTTGCTGACGGACGGCGATACAACGTGGCCCTACGTTGGCGTGCGAGTCAGCTCGGCGAAAAGTCTCTCGAGGGACCCGTTGGCACGGAATCTGACCGAAAAGCTCGAGAAGCACGCAGCGGACGTCGGCTGGACGCACTCGCAGATCGCGCGTGGGTGGCTGTGGTGGCGCTTCGTCAAACCAACCGGCTCCGACGAGGACTTGGCCAGCCTTACCGAGAACTGCCGAAGTGCGCTTGAAGACGGCTGGCGAGCGCTCTCCGGCCCGATCGACAGCGTTTTCGAGACCGCCGAAAAGCTCGGCGATCCCGATACGGCATGAGCGGCTCACATGTTTCGAGGCATGCGACGCACTCTCCTGCCGCTGCGTACTCACATGCCGCAGGGAAGGCGTGCCGCCTCCTGCCCCTATCCCCCTAGGTGAGTGGCGCTTACTGATGACAGAGGTCCGAGTCCGCGGAGGGGGCGGCGCCCAACTCGCAACATCGAGATTGGTGAGTTTTGCTGGTGCCGGGACTCACCGACATGTGGCGCCAGCTTCACGATGAGGGCCATGGCTGGCCGCGACTGCCATCTCGCGGTCGCTGATCGCGATGGGTGGCCTGACACAGGCTTCGAGTTGGTTGCTCCGTGGTCGCTCGCAAGTTCCGGCGACCGCCCACGTCGCAGCGCAAGTCTCCACCCATGCAGCCAACGCCATCCCCGCCAGCAGCGCTATTGCTACGGCCGCAGCCCATGAGCAGCGCAAACACCGACGCGCCAGGGACAGGGCTCCTGTCATCAACCCAGGGCAGGTACCCTGATCGACGCGGGCTGCTAGCTCAATGGCAGAGCTGTGGACTTTTAATCCATAGGTTCCGGGTTCGAGTCCCGGGCGGCCCACTGTGACCTGCGGTTACTACGTTCCGTGACACCTAGAGTGTCCGGAGCGTCCAGCTTGAGGCATGTGCGAATATTGGGGACGACCCCAAGGGCGACGCGTCCTTCCGATGGTGGCACTGCCCTGAGTCGGCCTTGCTGGTATCGCAGAATGCAGCGGCCGAACATTCTAAACTTCTCCCATGTCTCGGAAACGCCCAGCGAAACCTTCGCGGCAGGACTCGACTCATATCTCTTGGGGGATTGAGCAACTGGCTCGGGCTGATGGCAAAGTTTGGCATGAGGTACTCAGGCCGACAATTCTGGATACCGTGCAGGCGCCAGCTAAGACGAACGAAAATATTCATCAACTTGATCTTTCCATCCAGGACATGGTGACCGAGTATCGCCGCCACCGGCTACCGGTGGAGGTGATCAGCATGGGGCACTGGTCAGTTCATCAACGAAATGCAGTTGCATTCGCCTCCTGTCTGGTTGGCCATAGGGCGGAGCGGTTGATGCAAATAGGCGATCTGGCGGCGAATGCTCTCATCTGCTTGGAAGCCGGGGCCGTTCTGCCGGCGGCGGCATCTGCTCGCAGCGCTCTCGAACTCTCGGCTATGTGCCATTATCTGCAGCGAAAGCTCTCGGGAGTTTGGGGCCGGGTGCATGGAGACGGCGAGCAGATTCGTCAGGAGGTGCTTGGTGCTGACATGAACCTATGGAAGACCTTGACCAGGGTGCGAGTCGGATCAGACATTATCGATAGCGGGGTCCCCGAAGAGTGGCCGCGGCCAGTGCACGTAAACGACGCCCTCAGGACTATCAAGAAGGGTGGTGGTCTCCTGGCCCAAGAAACGAGCGCGACTTATGCTCGGCTGTGCGACGCCGTGCATCCCAGTCAAGGCGCACAGGGAGCAATGTGGAGGCTCAGCGAGGAGGGTCAGCAGGGTCCGCATCGCTTACTGCTGCATCCGAAGAAGTCTCAAACTACGAGCAAGGTGGATATTGTTGCTGCAGTAAATATTTCTTCTCAGCTCGTGGCTGAATTTGCGCGCTTCCTATGGTGGGTGGCAGTTGACGTATCCCTCGCATTTCGCTTTAAGAACGTTGCTCTAAATAGGTCCCTCGGCCTTCCGATCGGCGGCGCCTTGGGCGCCCCTTGTGTTTGTGCGTCAGGCTTTTCGTTTCGATTGTGCACTCATCCTCGGCCCAGTCATTGAGGGAACGTTATGGACGATGCCGACCTCATTGCCAGTGAGTGTCCTTCATCGCCGACAAGCCGATTCGTTGGCTTACGTTGTCATCATGGGGATCCGGGTCTCGGCTTGCAGGTTTGCCTTTACCGTTGCGGCTGGCTGTCTCAGAAGTCAGCGCCGCGTTCTCCACGGCGCACGCATGACACGACACGTCCGGGCTCGTCAATGAGACGCGTGAGTGCATCTGAGGATCTCCCGGCGTGGGTGGTCCTCCCCTGCGGCGTCGCGGCTGGGGTCAGTGTGTCAGCGATCGATCTTCACCGGCCCGCCTGCTGGGGCTGCCGATCCGGACCCAACGTCCTTACTCCTCGGGTAGACGTCCTCACGTCGGCGCGTAGCGATCAGTAGCCACAAGGGATCTAGCTAGTGCCTTGCCGTGGAGGTCGAGAGTGAAGGCATCACGGGCGCTTTGCCATGGCGTGCTCGATTTCCTTCACTGCGTCGTCGATCAGTACGTGTTCCCAGATCCGCACGACGCTATATCCGGCCGCTTCCAAGGCAGCGGTGGCGGCGAGGTCACGTTCGACGGTTCGCTGTAGCTTTGGGCCCCAGTACCAGTCGTTTACCTTGGGTTTGCGCCCGTGCAGAGGGCATAGATGCCAGAAGCAGCCATCGACGAAGACGGCTACCTTTTTGCGCGTGAAGACGACGTCCGGCCGCACCCGGGCGCTGCCCAGGTCTATGCGCAGGTCCTTGCGGAACCGGTAACCGCGCTGATGAAGTGCCGCCCTGAGGCGGATCTCAGGTTTGGTGCCGGTGCGCTTGTTTGCCTGCATGTTCCGCGACCGGCCCTCATTCAAGGGTGCGGGATAGCGGCCCGCAGCCCAGGCCTCTTCGCGAGTGTCAGAAGACATGCGCCTACTGTGCCCTCGTCGGGGTGCGGCAATCTACCCCCGTCGGCACGGGCCGGATCGTAGACCCGTGCCGACGCTAGGGCGAACCGGTCAGATGCAGAGACCGCAGCGCTGTCCGGCTTTGACTAGCTGACCTTGGCTCTAGTCTTCGCCTCGGCGAAGGCAAGGTGACGGTCATGGTCGTCTTGCCCGCGGAAGGCCTTCCATTCGCCGAGCCGGTAGGTCCGGCGGCCACCGCGGGATTGCACCTCAAGGGTGAAGTCGCGGGCGAGAGACTCGATGCGCTGAGTGATCTTGTCGAGAGTCATCGTGCTGCCGAGCAGCTGCTGGATGCGCTCGGCGGTGAGGGGCTCGTCGCGGTCGCGCAGGAGCCGGTACACCTCATCGTGTACCCGTCGCGGCGCGGGAACTGCCGACGATTTCTGCGTCCGGGTTAGCGCCTGGGCGAGAGACACGCCCACCGCACGCGCTACAGGCGGGGGAAACGCGTTACCGACCTGGCGGTAGCGGCTCGTCTTCCTGCCGGTGAAGTCCCACCGGTACTCCTCGCCGAGCCAGCCCTGGATACGGGCAACCATGTCGACGGTCAGCTTCGGGCCGCGGGGATGGTTTTCACTCTGCCAGTCCTCGCCCGGTGCGCTGTCAGCCAGGCCATGCCCATCGGTCCACAATTCGGCCCATGCTCGTTTCGCGCGCGTCGGGCCAAGGTCAGCGCCGCCATGCTTCTTGCTGCCGCCGACGATGGTGGGGGCGATCCGGTCGGCTGCGGCCATCCACTTAGCGAGGTAGTCCTCTCGCCAGCCGTTAGCTGCCATCAGGTCGCCGAGAACGCCGCTTACGGTGCGGGTGACGGCTGACTTCTCTGGCCACGCGAAGTAGTCGACGTACTCCGGGCGCAGGGCAACAAGGATCATGCGTGGCCGCAGCTGGGGCACACCGAAGTCCTTGGCCTCGAGGAGTTCCCAGAAGGCGGTGTAGCCCAGGGCTGCGAAGCGGTCGACGACAGCCTGGCGGTAGCCGGCGAAGCGGGCGTCATTGAGCCCGCGCACGTTTTCCAGCAGGACTGCCTCGGGCTGCATCCGGCCGGCTGCCTCTACTGCCCAGGCGAACAGGTCACGCTCGTCGGCGGAACCTAGTTGTTTGCCGGCCACCGAGAACGGGGGGCAAGGTACGCCGCCGGCGAGCAGCGTGGCCCTCCCTGCGTATTTTTCTGGCTTCCACACCTCTTCATCGGCAACGTCGCCCACCTTGACGATCTCGCTGACATCGTCTTCGGGCTGGAGCCGCTGGAGGTTGACCGACAGAGTTTGAGCTGCGGTCGGGTCTAGCTCCACGGCGAGCTTGTGGTGGAAGCCTGCCAGGTGCAGGCCCAGCGACTGACCGCCCGCGCCAGCGCAAATTTCCACGACACTCAGGTCAGTCACTGCTCTCCCTGTTGGTCTCGGCGCTCCGCCTACGGCAAGCCTTCTTGTATATCTTGCAGCATTTACCCGAACGTGCGTGCGATAGGGCTGCTAGTTATGAGCCGTGTCGCAGCTAACGTAAAGTTACTTCTTTATCGCTTTCAGTGAGAGTTGCCCCGGGCTGAGACACGCCTTCGGCCGAACACTCCGTTCGTCCGGGATGCGCGGTTGCCATCCCTGGCGCCGTTCGACTCTCGCGCTCTGAGGCATGCATTCCGTCGGTGCATCCGCCGCGTCATGTCTAATCCGATCCGTCGGTTCTGCTTACTGGACGATCCGCGAAGACCGGGGCGGCCGTCAAGTCTTCACGGGGCCGTGTCCCTTTCCTGGGCGGGCCGGTGGAGCGCTATGCCGAGAATGGCTCACGTCATCCGCATGGCTTGCAAACACCATCGTCTGCTGGCTGTCCGTAGATGGGTGCTACACGTGCAGTGAGAGCCATTTTGGTGGCCGCCGGCCGGCTAAGCACGGAATTGTCGCGTAGCCGCGAAGCCCAAGAGGACGTGCCGCGTTGATACTGCTGGGCGAGCGCGGGCGGGGCCTGCTCAACCAAGGCGTGGCCGCCGGACGCTAGGACCTGCGGCAACCCGTAGCTGAAGGCGATCTTCGCCTGGTACCAGATGAGTCGCCGTGACGGTGCGAGGCTGCACCTCGGCGTGGCTCGCTTGCTTCGACGTCGTACGACCTCGCCGGTTCAGGTTCCGGCGTCTGCCTTGCCGGCTTCCTGAAGGATTTCCGGCAGCTCGCTTGCATTAGCGAGTGCCTCGGCGGGAGTACCACGGCGCCACGCCCGGCCCTCGATCACGATCTGCGGCCCTGTCCACGACGTCTCGGCTGGGGTGATGTGGAGGCTGACGAATTCGCCTTCTTGCGGGGGCTCCGCGCCAAGTGCTGTGACGATGTTGCGCTGCCAGGTGTAGTCGCCGTTCATAATGATCATGCCCTCGGCGGCGAGCGGAGTCCGCGCTCCGCCGTTGCGGCGAACCCTCTTCAGCGGATCGCGCTGCATGGCGAGGGTTTCGATGGCGGCACGGCTGATGCGCCTGCCGGGGGCGCGGCGGAAGATCTCGTTAACCTTCTGCTGCCCGGACTTCTTCGACAGGATGATGTCGAGGTCGGCCCGGGCCAGGGTGGCCAGCACGTTTGGCGGCATCCTGGCGCCGCGGTGGATCCAGGTAATCTTGTCGCGGTGCCCGGCCCGGAGGGCGACCTTCTTGTCGCGGTTGCCGCCGGCTGTCAGCCACTCAGCTGATGCACGGACAACGCCAATGTCGAATCGTGCTTCATCGTCGGATGCCTGCATCACCAGGCAAAGGTGCCCAATGACTTCGGGTGGAAGCATCCAGCCGCCGGAAAGGCTGAACTTAGCGTCGACGTCATGGCCGGCGATGCGGTAGTCGAACTTCACGCCGACTGTCTCGAAGTTGAACTCCTTGGCCATGTTGACCTCGACGAAGGTCCCGAGGTGTGTTTTCTGGGTCGGGGAAAGCTGATCAACGTGGTAGACCCCGGTGCGTCCCCCGTCGTAAAGCTGGTCGAAGGACTGGCGCATGACGGTGCCGGTGCGCCGTCCTGTGGGGTCCGCCGCTAGGACTGCCGCCACGACTTCGTCTAAGGCGGCGTCAAAACCTGGCAGAGCCATCGGCAGAGTCATAGGGCGCAATCCTTCCGGAGCTGAGCGCGGCGTGCCACCCGCCCTTCGGTGCCGGTGCACGCACTCTGCAGGCGGCCAAGACACGAACCGCGGCGTACTGGAGACCCGGCACCTCGGGCGCCAGGCCCCCCAGCACCAGGATCTCGGCGGCTGCCACACGAAGAGGATCCGTATCCTGGGCAGGTGACGTCTGCGCGCAATTCTGTTCCGTTCGGCGCGCTCGCGACGGCCGACCTGCTCCTTGATGCTGTCTACGAGGGCGGAGTGTCCGGCACCGCTGCCGACGACCCGCTACAGCGGCTTCTGCCAGTCGGCAACCAGGGAGGCTTCCGCTATCGGGGCTCACCAAGTCGCGGGGGCATCAGGCTGGCCGTGCTCTACACGTCCGGAGACAACCCGGACTGGCCCGACGTTCTGGACGTCAAGACAGGCGTTTTCACCTACTTCGGTGACAACCGCTCGCCGGGCAGCCCACTCCATGACACGCCGCGCCGGGGAAACATCATCCTGCGCGATGCGTTTGAAGCAGCTCATGGCGAAGACCGCGCCCGGCTGAGCGTGCCCCCGTTCCTGCTCTTCGCTAAGGCCGGCACGAAGGGGCGCAGCGTACGATTCCGCGGGCTCCTCGCCCCAGGGGCGGCGTCCATGAGCTCAGACGACGACCTGCAGGCAATATGGCGCAGCTCAGGCGGGCAGCGGTTCCAGAACTACCGCGCCCACTTCACTGTGCTGGACGTTCCCGTCGTGTCGCGCGCATGGCTGAACGAGGTTCTCGGCGAGCAGTCCTTGGGCCAGCACTGTCCACCGCAATGGGCCGAGTGGGTTCATGGCCGTGCCTACAGCGCACTGATCGCGCCCGCGACCCAGGTGGTCCGCAGCCGTGTGGAACAGCTGCCAGCCGACCTGGCAGGCCAGTACATCCTGGCCGCCATCAGAGACCACTTCGCCAGCAGGTGGACTGATTTCGAAGCGTGTGCCCTGCAACTGTGGCGGATGATGGCGCCTGCCACGGGCGCGGCAGCCGTTACCCGGGCCAGCCGGGACAACGGCCGCGACGCCGTGGGCGTCTACCAGCTTGGCCCGCTAGCAGACCAGATTTCGCTGGACTTCGTCCTGGAAGCGAAGTGCAACGCACCGTCCAATTCCGTGGGCGTCAAGGAAACCTCACGGCTGATCTCCCGTATCCGGCATCGTATGTTCGGCGTGCTCGTGACGACCTCCTTCGTCCATGACCAGGCGTATCAGGAGGTTCGCGAGGATGAGCATCCCATCGTGATCATCTGCGGCCGCGACATCGTTGAGGTCCTGCGCTCCCATGGCTACACCAGTGTTGAAGCGGTGCGGGCCTGGCTCGAATCTGCTTTCCCGGCATCGTGAGGCACCTCGCCTGCCAAAGCCCGGCGAAGGCCACGACAGGAATTTCAGTCGATCCGTAGTGCTGTTTTCTCTGTTGCCCGCAAGGAGATGGGTGACCGGTCTTCGCGGCGCTGGCTAACCGTCACGGCGACGGCCCGTACGCGCGAGCCAACCAGCTGTTCAGTTCCAGATTTAATCGTTACGTTGGTTAGCCACATCACGCCGGCTGCGGTGTTCAGTTCCAGGGCTACCTTGCCGTTGTCAGCAGTCATGGCCCGGCGCACCGTGCCTTCCACGGACGGCTCATCCGCCCAGCGCGCGCTGGCCCGCCAGTATGGGTTGCAACTGAGCCGCCGGAGGCACGACCGGCAGTTGTCCTGCTGCGGGATGGCGGCACGATCACCGTCGGTCCAGGCCGCCCGGGCAGCGATGATTCGGCGGACGAGCGCGTCCGCTTCGTGAGGGTCGTAGTGGATGGCCTGGTAGCCATGGTGAAGATTGAACACTGCCAGCGTTGCTGGCCACCGTGATTGTGATGCCCTTGCTAGTGCTGCATACGCCAGTAGCTGGTGGCGGGTGCGCGGCCCGGGTCCGGCTTTTTCTGTGGCATCTCCGGTTTTGAGATCTATGATCGCCAGTGAATTTGATTCGATCAGAATGTCTATGATGCCCCAGAGTTTGATCTGGGGGTCATGGAGCGGTACTTCGGCGCGTACGTGTGCGTGCTGAGCGAGTCGGCGCAGAGTTTCGGCGAGTGCTGGGGCGCGCAGCTCGAGGCGGGCGGCTGCTATTCGCCCTCCAGGGATAGCGCCGATGTTGAGGCCGTGGGCCGACAGGGCGTTCGCTAGGTGATTCATCAGGCGGGCGGTGCTGTCGCCGGCCTGCCAGTCTGCCGCGTCGATCCAGCACTGGACTGCTACGTGCGCCAGCCTGCCCGCATTCCAGGGTTGTGCGCCGGCAGGTGCTGATGGCCGTGATTGCAGTGTTGTTACGGATGCCGGGCAGATGAGGAGCCGGGCTGCTGAGCTGGGGGAAATCCAGTATCCCGGCTCCTCATGCTGCCTGGTGTTCATCGTGGGTCTGCCTCCTCGAGCAGATCAAGGACGTGTGCCGGATTGCGGTCGAGGGCGAACGAGTCGGCGAAGATGACTCGTTCTAGCCCGGGCACCGTTGCCTCGATGGTCGCCAGGGTCATGGCGAGCCGGGCGGGGATCAGTGTCTGCTCGGCGGCTTCGAGGGGGTGGCGGGCAATGATGGCGCTCGTGCCGTAGAGGTGGTGGTCCCGCAGCACGGCGACCGGAGCGCCCTCGCCGGTCTGTACCTCGGCGCCATATGCGTCTGCCCACTTGGCTAGGAGCAGGCGCTCTCGCCCGAGATCATGTGCAAGTTTGCCCTGCCGCATGACGGTGAGCAGATCGCCTGCTAGGCGCCAGTCGAGCAGGGCGTGATAGGCCATATTGGAGTAGTCGCGCAAGCATCGATAGCACGATGCAGTGCATTCGGAAGCGTGGTGCGGTGCGCGCAGCTCTTCGAGATAGTTCTCTGCGGCATCGAGAAGCTTTGGAAATACATCAGGCGAACCCAGGTAGGTGCAAAAGCCTGCGCCGTTTTCGAGGGTATCGGACAGGAACGCCATGGCGGATGGTTCACCGTCCGCGAGGCCAGAATAGATTCCGGCGCCGAATTCCATCTGCTGAACGTCGAGCAGTGCCGCCGCGGCGACTGTCCGGAACAGGAATGCCAGCGAGTACCATGCTGCACGGCGCCCGTCGGCGACGTCGGCCGCGCCACCCGGCTGACGTGCGCCGGTGACTAGGTTGAGGCGAAGCCCTTCCTCGGAGATAACGGGCTTGTCGGGCCCGATGAACAGGAAGTCCGTGGGCTGTACAGCGCCGAGTGCAACGCTGACCTGCTCGTCGGGCGCCACCGCGGAGCTGCGTGAGACCTTGCCGCGCTCGATGGCATCAACTGACACCCATCCTCCCCAATCGGCTAGGCCGGGTGCGGCAGGCAGGAAGCGGTACAGGTTTCCGCCGTTATCGTTGACCACGTACCGTGTGCCCGGTCCGCTGTAGGCACGGATGCCCGGCTGAGGCGCTTGCGTGAGCCGGTCGAGGTCTGTTCTGGCTTTGGCGGACATCGCCCGGGCTGACCATGAGAAGTTGCCATCGAAGTCCTCCGAGCGGCCGGCCCGGAATCCCAGCGGTTCTCGTAATGGCACCACGGCGTATACGCCGGGCGGTGCTGAGCACCGCGGGCATGGACCAGGCTGCTCGGGCAGGTCGTCTGGTTCCAGCTCGGCAACATGTGAACATGCGCGGCACACCGCGACCATCCGCTCGAGGCCAAGCGCGTCGGGTTCGGGCTGTGGTTTGGTCCCGAGGGGCTTGAACGCGGCCACGCCGACGACGGGGTAGACCCTGCCGTCGCGGACGACTTCGCTTAGGGGGGCGAATTGCGAGACGGCCATGGCGAGGTCGCGGTCCACTGTGCCGGGCGGAGGCCAGGGATACGTGCGCGTGGGGCGCCGCAGGTGCAGGTAGCGGACCCGGGTAGGGAAGCCGAACATGGGCAGTGCGCCTGCCTCGGCGAGTCGCTGGCTGAGTTCCGCGTGTCCGACTGCCTTGTCAGCAACGCGCGTCACCTGCTGGGCGAGTGTTTGCTGAACGTGGTTAGCCCAGTCTGTGCTGCGCAGCTCCGGCGGAGCTTTCCGGGTAAGCGCAGCAGCAGCCTGTGCGATGTCAGCGTGGTGCCCGCCGATCCATGATTCGACCAGCGGCCTGATCGCGGGCCAGTCATTAGCCAGGCCGAACTGGCCGTGCACGTTGTGGGTTAGGTCCAGACCGCGCGCCGCAAGCTGGGGGCCGAGGTCGAGGAATGCCATCCGGAGAACTTCGCTGTGCAGGGCACGGATGAAGATCTCTTCTCGCTCCAGCGCAAGGTAGGGCTTGGGGGTTGGCTCGTTGGTGATCAGGTGGGGCCGTTCGAAGTAGTACTCGTCATGGCTGCGCCCCCGGCAGACTGTCAGCGCGACAGCAACTGGTGAGGACCGGCGGCCTGCCCGGCCTACCCGTTGCTGGTAGTTGAACCGGGTAGGCGGCATGTTGCCGAGTACGACCGCTTCGAGCGCGCCGATGTCGACGCCCGCTTCCATGGTCGTGGTGACCGAGAGCAGGTCAACGCCGTCAGGGCGCGGGTCTTCCTCGTTGCTGGTGCTGAGGAAGACGTCCTGGAAGCGGGATTGCCGTGACTGGGCGTCGGCACGGTCAGTCTGCCCGGTGAGTTCTGCGCAGTGCAGCCGGAACCGCCCGAGGCCGTTGACTGCTTTCCATGAGTAGTAGTCAGTGGAGCGTTCGACCGTGACGGGGCTGGCAGGCAGCTCGCGCCGGCACCGGGTGCAGCGCCCGGCGCCGCGGTGCAGGTGCTGGCGCCGGCAAACTTGGCACACCCAGGCCTTGTCTTCGGCGGGGCGCAGGACGACCTTTGCGGGGTTGATGATGTAGTCCTTGACGGCATCACCCCAGAAGGCTTCCGCTATGGCGGCTACCTCTGCGGGGTCACGAGACAGCTGCTCAGCGACTGCTTCCCAGTAGGTTCGCAGCTTCTTATGGGGCTTGAGCTGGCCCTCTCGCAAGTCTTGGAACCGGCGCAGGTCGGCCAGGACACGAAGGCTTGCCCTGCCGATAGCGGCGGGGCTTGCCGGGTCCATCTCGGCCGGCTGTACATCTCCGCTGAGGGTCAGCCAGCCGAGCCCAAGTGATTCGAAGTCCCGGCCCGCTCCTGAGAAGAGTCCCTGGACAACTTCGCTTTCAAGCCGGAAGGACGCCTCCTCTTTGAGCTCTTGCTGCTGCTGGCTCAGGCCGGGCCGCAGCCGCGGTGTGGGGGATGACCAGTCGTACGCTTCTGACCAGCGCGTCACGATTCCGGTCTTCGAGACGACCTCGGCTACCGACGGTGCCGGGCCGCCCGGGTTGATTCCCATAGCCAGGAGCTGGCCGGCGAGTTTCGCGGCGGCGGCTTTGAGAGAGGGCCGGCCGGCGAGCGATGCCTCCAGGGACGCTTGCTCCCCGTCGACTTCTTCAGGTGCGCCCTGCCAGATGTCGCTCAGCCGCGTGTACCCGGCGTCGTCTTTGAGCCGGAGCCGCTTGACCGCCGCGAATTTCTCCGGGCTCTTGTCCTGCCCGGTAACCCAGCTCCGAGCATCGGCTACATCGTCGCCGGTTCCTTCCGCGATGTGCTCGTACAGCAGGATCCGCAACAGGTCCTGGTAGTGCCGGAGGTCAAGGCCGGCGGACAGCTTTGCGGCGTCTTGTCGGCTGTCGGTGAAGACGATGAGCTTGCGCTGCGCTTCCGGCAGCTGGGACGCCAGCTCCGTGACGAGCACTTGATTAATCTTCTCGAAACCGGTTCGCATGCCCCGGATGGGGGACCGCTGGCGCGCGGGATCGGTATGGGGCAGCATCTTGCCGTCCCGGCCGTACCTAATCTCCCAGTCGTCGCCGCAGTTGGGGCATTTGGTGGGGTAGGGCTGCAGGGAGAAGATGTCCCGTGATGCCGCGCCCTGTTTGCTGGGGGTGCGGACGTGAAAGAGCCAGCCGGTGCGGTGCTGCCCTTGCCTTGCCGTCTTCAGCCCTCCGGAGGCGGGGCTGAGGATGGCTGGCTTGAACGCGTACTGAACCTTGCCGCTATCAGCTGTCCACTGCGACGGGTCGGCTTCGGGTGCCTGCTCCCGGGGCCAGTAGACCAGGTAGTTGCCGGCTGTCCTGTCGACACGCACCTGGTCGGGAAGCCGGCTCAGTTCGGGGATGTCAGCCAGCAGCAGCGCTTCAAACTTGTCCTTCGCGGTGACTCCCTCGGCAACGAATCCTCCGAGCATCACGTCGCCGCAGTTCTGGCAGTAAAGCAGCTCCAGCACCCGAGAGCCGCAGCCACAGCGAGTAGCGGGCTCGCCGTACAGTTTCCCGACGGTGCGGTCCTGTTGGGGCGGGGAAACCTCGGGGCAGGACGGGTCGGTGCACGCCCAGACTCCGGGCACGTTACGAAAGAACAGGTGTGAGCGCAGCTTCGGCCAGCCCCCGCGGTTCTCCGCGTGCCCAGCCGCGGTCAACAGGCGTTCTAGCGCGCCCTCAGCGTCACCAGCGCCAGCCCCGGGGAACAGGATCTTCTGGAGATCCTGTTCCGACTTGGCCTCAGGGTGGGGGCGTTGCTGGCCTTCTGCATCGAAGTAGAAGGCGCTAAAAAGTGCCTGATGGGCGTTGTGCTTCTCGGCCACTTCGACGGCTTGTGCCGTATCGGTTGTGCTAACCAGGGCTTGTGCACTACTGCTGATATCCGCCATCAGCGGTTCGGGGCGAACGGTACGGCCCGGAAGGAACTCGAACGTCTCCTGATCGATCCCGAAAAACTCCTGAAGGTACCCGCGGTCGCGAACTGGGTCCAGAGAAGCAGAGGCCGCCAGGATGCGAAGCTGGGGAGATCCTTCCCGGATGCCCAGCCGGTTCATCAAGTTACGCAACAGCAAGGCGATTTCCGTACCGGCTGTCCCGCGGTAGGTGTGCAATTCGTCAACAGCCAAGGTGAAGCGGTGGCTCTTGTCGGCTTTAAGCCATTGGGCGGTGCTGTCGAAGAAACGGCCGTCGCGCTCACGCAGGAGCATGACGTTCAGCATGCTGTAGTTCGTGATGAGGACATCAGGCGGCGCGTCGAGCATGTCCCAGCGGCTGCGCATCTCAGCGCCGTCGAGCCGAGGCACGAAGTAGGGCACATCGTTGCCGCCGATGGCCTGGGCGCGCTCCGATCGCTTCGTGATCTCTTTCAGATAGCGGCGCAACTCCTCAACAGCGCGTTCGTTGCGGCTAGAGCCGGTGACCGGAGTGGATCCAGTGAACCGGCCGAAGTAAAAGCGGTGTCCTCTGCGATGCTCATCGAGCCACGAGCGGACCTGATCGCTGTCAAGGGCGCGGCGGAGCCGGATGAGCTGATCATCGACCAGTGCATTCATCGGGTACAAGACAATCGCCCGGACGGCCTGGGCCCGTCCAGACTCGCCCTGGCGCTGGGGAGCGAAGCCTGCGGTGCTGTTCCACCATGGGCGGTAGGGGGCGGGTCCACCCTGCCATGCCGCTGATTCGTCGATGAGGCTTGCCAGGATGGGAAGCAGGAAGCTCTCTGTCTTACCGGAACCAGTTCCGGCCGTGAGGACGACATTGCGTCCCTGCTCCATGCCGAGGGTGAGGGCGCGTTCCTGATGCTCATACAGGGGGCGATCCGGTGGAATCAGGCCGGCCGATGCGAAGTCGGCAAGGGCTGACGGTGCCCCGGCAAGCCGCACGGACTCGGCCAGAGTCCGCCCTGCAGACACATATTCAGGACGGAGTTCCACCATGGGCCTGCGGTAGATGCCGCCATCGCGATCGAAGAGCTCACGCCGTTCGTCCTGCAGTCTTCTGTCACTCAGCCCGAAAGGCGTGTCGTAGTAGCGGAAGAACGCATCCTTCAGCCGGTCGAACGTCCCGGTAACTGACAGGCCGGACTGATTCAGTGTCATGCCATCGTCCCTTACGTTTCCTCGAGCCGCTGCTGCAGCGAAAAGGCGATCCGCTGGGCGATCACCCGCGGTACGTTCTCGTACGCCGCGCTCCGCGCGGACGCCGCGAAGCGCGGCATAAGGCCACTGCACAGAACTGCCGCTCGCTGCTGCAGCGGCGGCAAGGGAGCGCCCCAGTCGACGAAGAGCCGCCCAGTGCGGGCGCCAGGGCCCTCAGGGCGCCACCTCATGGCGGAAATACCGGCTGTGCGCAACGCCAGGTACACACAGCCAGACAAGTCTGTGCGCCACCACGTGTCACCGTCATGCCAGCGAAACTCCATATGGCCATGCAAGCTGTACTTGTACGCCCCTGCTCGGCCCTTCTGGCCCGTGGCCGCATTCCACCGGAGCTGATGAGGATCAAAGCTTTCAAGGGTTGGATTGTCGCGAGCCGGCGGTGCAGCTTCCACAGATGCAGAGATAACCGGGAGTTTGTTAGCCAGCAGTTCAGCCGAGCACGGCACGTAGGTGGCCCGGATGTCGTGAGCAACAGTGCCGAGGGCTACACCGGGGTCGAACTGAACGAAGAGCGTCGACGGCCGCGGTAGCTCCCTGGCACCCCCGGGGTTTTCGGTGCGATGGAGTTCCACGTCGGACTGCTGCACCAGCTCGTCGGTTACTGCCGTTCGCAGCCCGCATATCAGTGCCAAGCCGTCACCAGCGGGGACCCGTGTGATGACCAGCGGCGCTGCACGCCATTGACCAGTAGCCCAGTCGACCTCGACATGGCCCAGGGCCGCAGTGTCGCGCAGCCAGCGCCCAGGCTCCGTGCTGCTGATCCCCAGGTTCAGGGTGCTGGCCAGCCATTGGAGTCGTGTCTTGAGCAGGTCGGTGCTGCTCCGCCCCACCTCAGCCATCCAGCGGGCAAAGAGATCACCAGGATTCATGGCTGCAGCACCTTCAGGAAATGGCTGAGTAGCCGGTCACTGGCGGCGAAGTCGCTGATGGCATTCCAGATCGCCCGGTCGGCAGCATCGACCGGCTTAGCGATCGGGTCCTGCCAGCGCAAGAGTTCGGGCTTGCGGGCGCTCCCGTGCCGGAATTCGATGAGCCAAACGTCGTCGGGTGATGCTGTGAACTCGTAAAACTGCGACGACGGCAGGCCGAGTGCCGCGGTCCAGGCGGCCGGTGCGGGGACGCTCAGCTTCCGGCTGCGCCCATGCCTGTCGACGACGTGCCAGTCGCTGATTCTGCGCAGTAGCTGCGGTTCACGGCACGAACCCGAGGTGTCCGCGCCTGCTACATCGAAGGGGCCCAACGACGTCAGCTGGGCAGACTCGGAGGTCAGGTGCCACCCCAAGGTGGCAATCGTGGACGGACTGTCGGCGCAATCGGTGGTGTCATGAATATGGAAGACGAGTCTGTCCCCGTCGGCGATCACTTCATGCTGGCCGGCTGCCAGGGGACCGGCGACACTTCTGAGCGGTATGGCAAAGCCAGTGGCCCGAAACGGCGGATGTTGTTCGGCGCCGTCCAGGGAGACAGCGACCGCGCGCGTTTCGGGACTTGCGGGGAGCAGCAGGTCTGGTTCCCCGCCGCGCAGGTAGTGACGGCTGCCCAGATTAGATGCGACCTTCAGTCCGTTGACCAGCCTCGGGCGCGGGGGCGTCTCGGGCCGCAATGCCCGCATAAGCTTCGGCGATAGCCCGCTGATACCGCGTTCAAACGCGGCCGGGCTAGACAGGCGCACCCGGCGGTAGAAACTGTGCCCCGGCAGAAGCGCGCGGGCCGTTCGCTGCGGAAGCTGCTTCCAGCCGTCCTCAGCAGCTTCCTCGAGCAATCCCGTTACCGCCGCGTCGAACTCGGCGGCGACGATCAGGAGATGCTCTTCACGTGGCTCGATGCCGTCGGCAGCGACCCAGCCGCCAGCATCAGCGTTCTCACGGGCGGCGAAGACTTCAGGTACCTGCACGACGGCGGAGCAGAGGTCTCCCTGAGCGTGGACCCTCCTGCCTGTCAGATCTGCTGGTGGGGGCGCCCCGGAAATCATGTACTGGCTGCCCCACTCCGGAGTTGTCACGGTGAAGGAGCGGCCGTCCATCATTTTGAGCCTGTCGCTGGCGACCTCAGGCAGGCAGGCCGCGGTCCAGCGAGCAGTAAGGTCGTCGAGGTCGATGACGACGCGCATGTCTAGGCGCCGCTTGCCGCCTGGACTTCTCACTACCCGGTCCCAGTTGCGGGCCAGGCGTGCTACCTCGTCCGTGACGACAGGGCAGAGAGTGGGATCGCTGAGCGCAAAGAGGAAGGTCTCGGAGAGCCCGCGGGAGCGGCTAGTCCAGATGCGTAACGCGGACGTAAGCGCTGCTGCGGAAGGAACCCCTTGTTCTGACAAGTCAAGCGCATCAAAGAATCCGGTAAGGAGCATCCGGTCCGATTCCCGCAGTAGTGCTTGCGAGAGCGGAAAGCCGATGCGCTTGAGGTGTGCATGTTCCTGGATTGTGCTAGATCCGTACTCCCCAGAGTGCCGGATCCACCGGTCAAACTCTTGCCAAAAACTAGCAACTACCCCGAAGCCGCCCGACAGGCGCTGTCTGACTTCCTCTAGATGCGCACCGGTAAGTTCCGGGCGCAGTGCCTGGGCTAGTCTGATGAAATAGGCGCTGCCATGAAACGCCGCATCGCGTCTCATGCGGCTCGCGGCTAGCACGGATACCGCGAGTACGGGCAAAGTCAGGGGGATAGTTTCCGCTGGACGGTCACGGTTGATTTTCTCCAGCGGGCGGAAGAGGCTTTCGCCGCTCTGCCAGTGCAGCTGACGGCAGACAGCAGATCTCAGTGAGTCTACCGGCTCTGCCAGGTCCGGCCACAACCGGGCAATTTCCTCGTCGTCAACAAAAAAGACGAACGGTTCGTCGCCTGAGCGTTTCGTAACCAGGGTCTCAGCAAGCTTGCGCTGCCAGTCCCAGTACGTCTGAACGTCGTTCCCGGCCTTCACCACAGTCGGCCCCCCTCTGGCGCACGAGTACGGTAGGACCCCGGTACGACATTCTGGCCACGCCGCGCAGTGACGGCTGCAGATATCGGGATGATCCGAGGTGTGCCTCGTGTCCGACCTCGTCGTGCTTGCGGCCTATGTAGCTTAAGCGATGCTGCGCTTGAATGCTCCGGGGTTGGGTGCCGGCAGACGGGCGCGATGGGGGGCACCGGCCTTCGGTGCCGTCGTGCGGCTCAAGCCCGGCTGGGTCCGCGGGGTCGTAGCTGAAGTCCGTGGTCGGGCTAGGGCCACGTGCCGGTCGAGCTCCTGGGTCCAGGGCATCGGTGGTCATCTTTTACGGCGGCGTCTGGCCATCATGGCAGCCGCACAGAGCTGCAATCAGGAGGCTGAGCATCTGGCCGGTTCGGCGCATTCGGCTGCGCACGGCGCCGTGGCAACCGGAGCCCGTCGCGTGACGGCGGATCTGGGCCTGCAGGATGAGTCGGCTGACTGTGGGTGTCGCCGATGCTCATTGAGACGGCTTGAAAAAGATCTTCCCATGACCATCGCCGATGACCGTGGCTAACGAATCAATAAGGAAGGGGGCGACCGGCCCGCTGGAAGATTCGATCAAAAGATATCGGATCGCCTTCAGTGTGGTAATTGCTCGCGCTCTATCAAGGCAGCCTTCGGCTATGAGATCGTCAATGGTGGTCAGGTGCTGCCCCAACTCGGTGGCGTACTTATCGTCGAGGAACAGGAGCTTCTCGGCTTGCCGTATGGCCGTACAGACACTCAAAACGTTGTCAAAGTCACGGTCGCCCTGCTGTACGCCCATGGCCTCATCGTTGCATGGCCGTCGTGACGGTTCGATGGCCGGCGCAGCCGTGACCGAACTCGCCAGGCTTTGCCCTGGTTAGCCGAAACGCTGCAGACGGTCTTGAGCTGCGGGGGCCTTTCCACCGTTGCTGAACTGCCCGAACTCCAAATCCGGTGGGCGTAACCCGCGACCTGGCGCGCCGGTCCTCCGGCCGGGATCCAACGGACTTTGTTCGTTCAGCCGGCGCGTCGCTGTGCGCGGGGAACCAGGGCGGCGGCGGCGTCGGCTTTGGCGCGTTCGGTTTGGAGTTCGAGGATGACGGAGGTGTAGGTGTCGGAGGTGAGGGCTATGGAGGAGTGGCCGAGGGTTTCCTGGATGTCTTTCATGTCGGCGCCGGAGGCTTTGAGGTAGGTCGCGGCGCAGTGTCGCAGGTCGTGCAGGCGGATGGGTGGCAGGCCGGATCCGGCGATGAGTTGTTCGAAGCGGTTGCTGACGGTGTCGGGGTGCCAGGCGTTGCCGTCGGGTTGGACGAACAGCAGGCCGGTGTGCGGCCAATCGGGGCCGCTGGCCAGTTGCCAGCGTGCGCGTCGGGCGTAGTGGGTCCGGAGCAGGTTGATGGTGGCGGTGTCGAGGGTGATGTTGCGGTCGCCGGCGTCGCTTTTGACTTTCTTGGTGATGGGCCGGTAGCCGTCGGTGGTTATTTGCTGGGTGATGACGGCGATGCCAGTGTCGAGGTCGACGTCGGCGTCGCGGAGTCCGACGGCTTCGCCGCGGCGTAGCCCGCGGTGCAGGATGAGCCCGAACATCGGGTACAGGGCGACGTCGTGGTCCTCTGCGTAGTCGAGGAACTCTCCGGCCTGGGCCGGGGTCCACACCATGACGGCGCTGGGCCGTCGCCCGGTGGCCTTCCACGCCGCGACAGCAGCGGCGGTCCAGACCCGGGCCTTGGGGCGTTTGCCCGACGGTAGTTCGACGTGCGCGGCGGGGTTGAACTCGATGAGCCGGTGGGTGCGGATGGCGTCGTTGAGGGCCTTGCGCAGAGTGGCCCGGATCCGGTGCATCGTCGCCGCAGACGTCGTCCGGGCCCCTTTCACCCGGGCTCGGATTTCGGGGTCGTCGCTGCTGCGGGCGATCTCAATCTCGGTGTTGCGGTCGGTGATCGCCTCGAACATCGCTTGCAGGTGCGCGACGTGGAGCTGGTCGATCGGTATGTGCCCGAGGTGCGGTATCAGGTGCACGCGGATGTGGCTTTCGTAGCCGCGCAGCGTGGTCGCTTCGATCTTGCGGCCGCGATGCCATTGCTGCAGGTAGTCCGCGACGGTCATACCCCCGGTGGCGGACACTCCGGCGCGCACGCGTCTTGCGACCTGATCCCGTGAGGGGAGCGGCTGGCCGGCTTTCACCTTCTTGAGGGTGACGGCGATTTCGAAGCGCTGATCGGCGTCGGTGCCGGGCAGGTTGAGCAGCGACCGGGCGTGGTCGAGTTCGGCCAGGGCGTCGTCGCGGTCGTCGAAGCCGCCGCGGCGTAGCTGCCACCGGTCACCGCGGGGTTTGTGGGGCAGCTCGAGCTGGTAGGCCCATCGGCCGTGGTGGGCGCTCCAGGCCCCGCCGGGCCGGCGCAGCCGTGGACAGCGCACGCCGAGCCGTTTGCCGTGCTCGTCGCGGCAGGAGCAGTGTTTGGACAGGGTTCCTTGGGCCATGTGTGGACGACTCCTTACCGCTCAGCGCCGGGATGCAGGCGCGGGCTGCCAGGGATTTCGTGTCGTCGATCAACGCGTGGATCCGCCCCGTCGATCAAGTCGTCGCTGTCCTTGCGCCTGGGTGGCTCGGCGGGCATGTGCAGCGCGGCCAGGATCGCCTGCACCGGTATCCGGTAGCGGCTGCCGAACCGCAGGACCGGTACGGGGAACTTTTCGGTGCGGATGAGGTCGTAGGCCACCGACCTAGACAGGCCGAAGATCGATGCGGCGACCGGCACGGTGGTGACGGTGCCCAGCGCACGGATGCGTTCAGGCGTCCATGCCGGACCGCCGGACGGTGTAGTGGTGTGCGCCGGCGGCGTTACGACGGAGTGAGGGTGAAGAGGGCTGGTCATGGTGATCCCTTCAGAGCAGCGGTGTGCAGAGGCGGAACAAGAGGAACCGGTGTGGGACTCGTTAATCTCGTCCGGTCCGATGGGTGCCGGCCGGCGGTGCCGGTCACGCGACCACGTCGCCGCCGCTGATGGCGGGGTGGCCGTTGGCGAACACGAGGACGTCCTCGTGCGCGATCAGGTGCATCGGCGTGCCGGTCGCGCGGGCCTTACGGACCGCCTGCAGCTGGAAGAACGACGGCCGGGCGACCAGGGCGCCGTCGCGGACCGCCGCGAGCAGCGCTACGCACCGATCCACCGGAGTAAGGCCGGCACGTAGCCCGGCGCCGATGACGGCCGAGGGCAGGTCGACGAGCTGCCCGGCCTTGCGCCATGGCCGGGCGGTGACCACCACGACCCCGCCCGGTTTGAGCAGAGTCGCGCACCCGGCGAGGATCTGGGCGAAGCCGTCGGCCAGACCGGTGAGGTCGCGATAGGCGAGGTTGCCTTTGTCGGTGCCGTCGTTGTAGGCGTTGTCGGACTTCGCCACCCCGTCCTTGCCGGGGCGCACGAGGCCGTGCACAGTCGGCCCGTACGGCGGCGACGTCACCACCAGCGCCACCTGCCCGGCCAGAGCCACGGGTACGAGCGACAGGATGCCGGTCGAGTCCCCGCGGATCACCGCGCCGCGGCCGGTCGCGCCCTGGGCGTGGGCGTGTTTGACGTTAGCGTCGGCGACGTCCGACCACCGAGATTCGTACTCCACACCGACGGCGTCGCGACCAGCATGGATAGCCTCGACCAGGGTGGTGCCGATACCGCACATCGGATCGAGGATGAGATCGCCGGGCTGGGTGTAGTGCTCGACGGCGTGCGCGGCGATCGCCGGCAGCATTCGAGCCGGATGCCTGACCGACTCGGGCACGTAGCGACCCTTACGCTGCACAGGCCCAGTGGCCTGGGCGGTCGCCCACACCGGCAATCCCTCCGGACTTGTGTCGGCGGGGATTCGGTCGTCGTAGGAGCGGTGCTCAGCCACGCTGACCACCACCCCGGCGCGCTGTAGGGCGTGGCATGTCGAGCTGGCTGAAGACCATGAGGTCCGCGTGCACGCGCAGGTGCGTCACGCTCCATGGCTGACCGTTGCCGCCGGCGAGAGACAGCAGTTCTTCGTCGGTCACGTGGTAGGTAAACGCGTCGCCGTCGGTGTCGGCGGCTACGGCGACAATGTGCTGCAGATAGCCCAGGCCGACGCTGGCGGCGGCCTGCGAAACCGGGCTGAAGTCCTGCGGGGTGGTCGGGATGCCGGCGGGGACGGCGACGATGAGGATGAGGCAGCCGCCGAGGCGCAGCAGCCCAGCGCAGGCTGTGAGCAGCCACGCCAGTCGGACCCGGTTGGTGGCGTCGTTGTGCTGGTCGAGGGGCCAGGAGGCGACCACGAGGCTGGTTCCGTGCTGTCGGGAGGCGTCCTGCGGAGGGCCGGTGTTGGGGTTACCGGGGTGCGGAAGGTCGGGGTCGGTGAGGTCGTCGCCGAACCAGGTGGTCAGCTCGGGGAGGTCGTCCTCGAGTTCCGCGCTTTCGTCGCCGGGTCGACGTACACCTTCGGGCGGGGCCGTGGGGGTAGCCGGGCCGATGATCAGGCTGGCGGCGTCGGTGAACCAGGCCGGGTGGTGCCGGCGGCCGCCGGTGGTACAGGCGGCCGTCAGGGCGTGGTCACCGGTGAGGTCGACGACGGCCTCGTCGGGGCGACTGTAGGCGGCGACCAGCCGCGCGGCGAGCCGGGCACCGATGCTGCGGCCGGTGTCGTCGCTGCTGCGGGCGGTGCGCCAGACAGTGATCGGGACCGGCGGGTCGCCGACGATGAGGTCCGTCTCGCCAGCGTCACCCGCGGTCAGGTTGGCGTGGTCTTGATGGTGCTGCGGCGTGTGCTCGCTCATGTGGATGTCGGCTCCGCGCCGCGCCGTGAAGCGCTGACACCCCTCAAACCCGCGTTTGTGAGCTGTGGCGAACACATGCCGGTCTCACAGCGTCTGACATAAGCCTTACGGAGGTCTGACAGCGCACGTCGAAGCGGATCTCGACAATCTTGAAGTGAACTTCGCCGCGCAGCCCTGAGGTGTCAGCGGTTCAGCGCCGTGAGCGACCTGCTGGACGTCAGCTGCTGACCGACGACCACACGCCTTGATGCCGTGAAGATCATCGGCGTGGTCGAGCATTGCCGGCGCCAGCCTCAACCGCCGCCAGCCCGCAGGTGCAGCCGTTCGCCGCTGGCAGCCGCTCGGTCGAGCGGTCGAGCGGTCGAGCGGTCATAAATATGATTGACCTGACACCGATACGCCTGCCCAATTCTTCTTGCGGCTCACGGTGCGAAATCTCACTGCAGTCCCGGGAAGCCGCGACCAAATCGCTTCGTCGGTGTTTGCTGCTACACCGGCTGGCAGCTCGATTGTTCGATGGATCGCCGAAGGTTGTCCTTTACGATTCACTATCTTGCGGGGTCGCTCCTCCGTCGTCAACGGCGGGATTCGTTGCTTGTTGTAGTGGCACGATCAGCAAGCAACGGAGAACTTCAAGAGCGCTTCGGCGCCGAGCCGGACGCCGCGACCATACTGCCGGTAGCACCACGCCAATGATCAAGAGCAACACCAAGCCGACAGTGATGATCAGCGAGACGGGATGCTGGCTCGCTGCCGCCAGGCAGCCGATCATGGCGGGGATGGTTAGCGAGCCTGCTTGTGGCCGGTTCATGTGGCCGCTCCGTTTCAGTCGGGTGTGGTGCCAAAGCGACTGTGAGCTGGCCACAAGTGTCCGGACGGGAATCCGGACACCAGTCTGCGGGCCGCAAAGCGGACCGGCAGTCCTTATGCTGCATACAGCTCGCACACCCACGGCTGAGAGGGCACGTGACTACACGGGACGACGCCATGGAACGGTTCGCTGCAGAGCTTCGGGACCTGCAGTCGGCGGCTGGCCGTCCCTCGCTACGGCGCCTTGAAGCATTGCTGGATTCGCCGCACCAACACTTCTCCCGCAGTACCGTGCACGAGAAGCTGACCGGTAAGTCCATGGCCGAAGAAGCCTTCGTCAAGGCTTTCGTCGAAGCGTGCGTCGCGCATGCCTCATCGAAGGGAATAGCACTTCCCGGACACCTAGCCGATGTGCAATGGTGGATCCAAAGACAGCTGCACATGATCCAGGAGATGGACGCAGACCGGCGAAGGGATCGCTCTGTAACGCTCGATGCTGAATTGCGTCAGCGCGCAGAGGCTCGTCGTCCACTGGCAAACCAGATCAATGTACGGCCGATCTCGGAATGGGACCCCGTACTGCTCGGCGTGCACCACGCGATTGAGGTAGACGCTTCCACGACTGGGAGCCGGTCCATCGCCTTGCCGGCATACCTTCGCCGTCGGCACGACGCCGCTCTCGGTGAACGACTCGCCCACGTCGATGCCAGCGTGCTGATTGTCGTCACCGGCACGGCCTGCACCGGCAAGACGCGAGCTTGTTACGAGGCCATTCGTGTACATCTCGCTGAGCGTGACCTGTATGTGCCCACCGACGGCATCGGTCTACTCGAGATGGCCGAGCAGATCTCGGCCAGCCCCGGACCAGTGGTCTGGCTCGACGAATTGGACACTTTCCTGGACGGTGCCACGGGTCCGGCGGTAGCCACGACGCTGCTGCAGCTCATGAACCTGTCGACCCACCCGGTGGTGATGATCGGCTCCATGAGGTCGGAGCATTGGGCGAAACTCACCGCCGAGCCCGCCTATGTAATAGGCAGCGACCACGAGCAAGGCAACCGCAGCCCACACCCCAGCGACAACCTGGACGTTCACCGGCAAGCCCGAACCGTGCTCAGACGAGCTCGCAGAATCAGTATCGGCGACGAGCTCACCGCGGACGAGATGCGACGGATCCCGGCGGACGCGCGGTGGCATGCTGCCGCGCAGGGGGCCGGAGAACGCCGACTGGTCATCCAGACGCTGTCGGGGGGTCCGCTGATGGTGGATCGATATGAAAATCCCACCGATGCCGCCGGACGCTACGCACGTGCCCTGCTGACCGGCGCCATGGTGACACGACGCCTCGGCTTTCGTAGTTTACCGACGGCTTCCGCGCTGCGGGCGTTCGCCGAGGGATACCTGGATCCGCAGGACCGCGTTCGCCTGCCAGGCCGCTGGTGGGATACGGCACTACGGCACGCCACCGCGCCGCTGTACGGCATCCGCGCACTCACACCGCTGCCGGAGGAGACTGGGCAGGGCAACCGCGTGGGATATCGGCTGGCTGACTATCTTGACCAGCACGGTGCTCGAATCAGTCTTCCGCTGGCCATGTCCCATCGACTTTGGGACGAGCTGTGCGACTGCACCTCGGCCAGCGATGACCTCGGCCGGTTAGCTTGGCAGGCCCAGCGCTTTTACCTCTACAGATACGCGACGATTCTCGCTCGGCGTGCCGCCGATGCGGGCGTGACGTCGGCAATGCTCTTGCTGTACGAGAACCTGCAACGGATCGGACGCGACCACGAGGCCGACGGATGGCTTCGACGCGCCGCTGATCTCGGTGACTCCTACGCCCAGTATCTTCGAGCGGAAGACGCCAGGAGGACCGGTGACATGGCCTCGGCGCACGAGCTCATGGCAGCGGCAGCCGATGCGGGTGAGCCACTAGCCATACGCCGACTGTATGGGCAGCTCATAGACGAAGCCCCGTCCCAGGCTCTGGCGTGGCTCCGACGCGGCGCCGAGGCCGGCGACGTGATCGCCATGTGGTGGCTGGTGCAGAACTTGCTGGAACGCGACGACCACTCCGACGTTCGCAAGTGGCTAACGCGGATCTCGGCGAGCAACGTGTCAGGCGTTATCAAGGCCGTGGAACATGACCTCTGGCGACGCGGTCACGACGCGGTAGCCGAGCAATGGCGGCTGGAACAAGTACGTGTGGGCGACCCGACCATGACCATGTTGTTCTTCGAACGACACCGGCAAGCGTCTCGCGTGGAGTATGCAGTACGGAAAGCTAAGGAGCTGGCGGAGGAAGGCAGCCCGTCGGCGATGCTCCAACACGCCTGGTATCTGCGGAGCCAAGCTAACGCCGCGCAGGACGGGTTCGGTTCGTGGAGATGGCGTCGACGCGCTACCCGGGAGCAGGCGCATGCCAACCTGCACGCCCAATCCGTGGCCTGGCTGCAACGAGCCGCAACCGCCGGGAATCAGGATGCCCGATACGCGCTCGTGCAGCGCCTGTGGAATGAAGACCGTGCTGAGGCGGAGCGCTGGCTGTTCCGCGGCGCAGAGGATGGCGGCTACGACTTCTTGCACTGGATGGACGAGGTGTACGAGGCGGAAGGCCGCCACGACGAGCTGATGACCTGGCTACGGGCTCGTGCCGCCGAGGGCGACCTCGTCGCCATGAGGCACCTCGGCAGCAAGATGTACACCGACGAACACAACCCGGATGGCCTTACCTGGATGCTCCGGGCCTACCTCGGTGGTGACATCGGCACGACCCTGTTTCTGTTCCCCAAGCTCAGCGCCGAGCAACGTCACGACCTTGAACGATACGGTCTCGAACCAGACGCCCAGCTCGCCGGACAGTGGCAGTAGAGGAGCGCGGATGGCCGGATGAGTCCAGCAGCGCGCCAACAGGCGGTCCGCTGTCAGAGCTTATGTGCCGATGTTTCACACCGGCCCCACCCCAACAGCTCAGGGCTTGCTGCCGCGACCAGGGGCAGGTACGACGGTTTCAGGCGGCAGTCAGCGACGTTTGCCCTGTCGCCTGCGGGGCGCCGGCACGACTGGCGCGGATACTGCGGCGTCGCTTTGCCTCTTGGTGCAGCCTGTCGCGAGTGTGTGGTGAGGCTGCGTCACTGAGCAGGCCGGACTCCAGCGCCTCGGCGAGACGGGTGTCGATGCGCTCAACCCGGCGGCGCAGGGTGTCGACCTCCAGGCCGAGGCGGGCGGCGACAGGTTCGATCGCGCGGCGGCCCAGCCGCAGGTCGATATAGGCCTGCTCGTCGCCCGGATCGATGATGCCCATCTCAACGGCGCGGCGCACGAGCAGGTCTGGGTGGCCGTACGGGAGCTTCGGGGTGCGCGGGCCGGTGACGTGTTCGAGGTCCTCGACGGGGATGGCTTCGGCGCCGTTGCGTAGGCGCAGCTCGTAGCCGGCGCGCCAGGCCGCTTTGCACAACGCCGCGTACGGCGCGGGACGGACGAGGTCGACCCGGTCGCGTAGGGCGGTCAAGAAGCCGGTGACAATTTCGGCGTCTAGGTCGTGGGCGTCGCCGGACCAGCCCGTGCGCAGCTGTCCGGCGTAGTGACGCAGCGCCGGCATCGCCATCGCGGTAGCCGCGACTACCCACGCCGGCCCGTCCAGACGGGCGCGGCGGATCAGCTCGGCCCACACGGCGTCACGCACGGTGTAGGCGCGCGAGTGCTTGAGCAGCCACGTCTGCAGCGCCGGCAAGGTGATGACACCGGCGGGTAGGTCGGTGTCGTCGCTGGGTGCGAGCCCGAGTTTGTCGAGATCGAGAGACAGCGGGGCGGGCTCGTTGGTCAGGGCGGCGAACGCCGTGTCGACGGCGTCGAGGATCGAGCTGGGCCATGCGGCGGTGGACGCGGTCATGTCACGAACTCCTTGTCGGAGGATCTCAATGACGCGCCGGGATAGTGACGACGGCGCGCTGAACGGTCATTGCGCCACGGCCATCTCACAGAGTTCTGACAGTGGCAGCCGGACACGGTTACGCAGGTCGTCTTGCACGGCCGGGGAAGTCACGCCGAAAGCCCAAGCTGATCGACGTGCGTACCTGACGAAGGTCTGACGAAGCGGCTCTGAGCTGCATTGCGACATCAAGTCGCTCATGTCCGCCGGTGACCTGCGGCGACGATGCGGGCGTTCGCGTGATCAGTCAGAATTCTGCGAGATCGTGTAAGACGCTGTGAGATCGGCATGTGTTCGCCACAGCTCACAAACGCCGGTTTGAGGGTGCGGAACTGCTGTCGGACACGAGTCGGACGGTCGGTTCCGTTCGCCGCCGGGCCGAGAGATGCAGGCCGACAGTGCGAGCTGGGCCGCCTCGGGTGCCGCGCCACATGATGCGCTGACACCTCATCAGTTGCGAACCCGAACGGGAGGACGAGCTCCTCCCGAGGACGCCCACGCCCTCAATTGCCGTACCTGCCTCTGCGGCTCGGCGGCGGTCCCTGACCGCCGTTCGAGCGACACGCCCCGCCCTCGCGCGCCCGGCCCTCTGGGTCGCGCCGACGGGCGGGGCGGGAGGTGAATCCCGCCATGTCCCGCCGTCTGCTGGCACGCCTGCGTGCCCTGATCCACGTCTTGTCCACAGCCTTGTCCACAACCGCCGGCCGCCGCGCCGGCCGGGTCATCGCACACACCGCCACGGTGCTGCTGATGCTGTCAGTCCCGGCCGCCGCGCACGCCGACACCGGCGACACTGTCGTCCTGGCCGCGAACACGTTGCCGCAGGTGATCGCGAACATGCGGGCGTTCATCATGGGGATCCTGGCCGCGGTCGCCACCCTGTTCCTGGTCTTGGCCGGGGTGTACTGGGCGACCGCCGGCGGTGACCCGGCCCAGGTCGACAAGGCCAAGGGGGCGCTGAAGAACGCCCTGGCCGGCTACGGCCTGGCCGTGCTGGCCCCGATCCTGTTGCAGGTCGTCCAAGGGATCGTCGGGGGCTGATGGTCATGGGCTTCGTCCTCGATCAGATCCTCGACTGGTTCTCCCAGCTGCTGCTCGACAGCCTGACCGCGCTGATCGGCGCGATCACCCACGTGCTGCTGCTAACCCCGGACGTCACCGCCCTGCCGCAGGTGCAGGCGCTGACCGGCCGTTCCGTCTGGATCGTCGACACCGTTTTCGTGCTGGTGTTCGTCGCCGCCGGTGTGCTGACCATGGTCGCCGGCGGCAATGAGCACACCCGCTACGCCGTCAAGGACCTGCTACCGCGGTGCATCGTCGGGTTCGTTACCGCGCACTTCTCCCAGCTGATCGCCGGGCGCATGATCGAGCTGGCGAACGCGCTCACCATCGCGCTGACCGACACCGACTTCGACAACGACGGCGCCCTGCAGACAATCAAGAACAATCTGACCGCCCAAGATCAGGCTGGCGGCCTGCTGTTTCTGGTCTGCCTGGCGATCATCGTGTTCCTGCTCGCCGCCACGGCCTGCTCGATGATCGTGCGGTTCGCGGTCGCGATCGTCCTCACCGCCGCAGCACCCCTCGCTCTGGCCTGTCATGCGCTGCCGATGACCGACCCGGTCGCCCGCCTGTGGTGGCGCTCGTATGTCGGCATGCTCGCCGTGCCGCTCGTGCAGGCGTTCGTCCTGTTCGCCGGGCAGCAGATGCTGCTCGACCCGCACGCCGTGCTCCCGGCGCTGGGCTTGCCCTCGGATGGTGGGGGAGTACTGAACCTGTTCGTCGTGATGGTGATGCTGTGGACCACGGTCCGGGTTCCCGGCCTGATGCGCCGCTACATCACCAGCGGCGGTGGCCGTAGCGGCACCATGCTGGGCGCGGTCGTGCGGGTCGTCGTCGTGCAGCAGCTGACCCGCGGGCTGCGCGTTCCCGGCGTGAAGGCGGTGGCCCGATGACCGGCGAGCGGGACCACGAGTTCCGGGTCCGCATGCCGGCTGACGTGGATGCGCCGGACAAGGTGCTTTACGGGCTGACGTTTCGGCAGCTGGCGATCCTCGCCGTCGCAGCCGTCATCGGCTACGCCGCCTGGCATGCGCTGCACGACGTGCTGCCGGTGCCGGTACTGGTCGGTGCCACGGTCGTGCTGGGCGGGCTCGTGTTCGGGCTCGCGGTCGGCCGCCGTGACGGCTTGGCTTTGGACGTGTGGCTGCTGGCCGCGATCCGGCACTCCCGGCAGCCGCGGGCACTGTCCACCACCGACACCACCGCCAAGGTGCCGGAGTGGGTGCAGGCGCCGGCGTCGACGGTGATGCTGCCCGCCCCGTTGAACCTGCCCGCCGACACCATCGACGCCCGCGGCGAGATCCACCTGGCCGGTAGCCGGGCGGCGATGGTCGCCGCGACCAGCGTCAACCTCGCGCTGTGCACCGCCGACGAGCAGACCGCGTTGATCGACACGTTCGGCCGGTGGCTCAACAGCCTGTCCACGCCGACGCAGATCGTCGTCTCGGCCCAGCCGGTCGACCTGCACTCAGCCGCCCGCACCCTGGCCGACACCGCGGCCGACCTGCCACATCCGGCGCTCGCGGACGCGGCCGCCGACCACGCCGCGTTTCTGCATGATCTGGCCGAGCGCCGCGACCCGCTACGCCGGCAGGTCCTGATCGTCACCCCGCTGGAAGCCGAACATCGAGTAGAAGATGTACAGCGGGATCATCGGCTCGTCGTGGGTGGCGTACGAGGTGC
>NZ_JBEZGQ010000002.1:0-68877 GCF_040650095.1 Actinoplanes sp. NPDC048791
GCCGCCCGGCGCCTCGGCATCGAAGCGCCCGGCCCGCGGGTGTGGCTGGGCGGGCAGTGGTTCAGCGTGGTCGGCGTCCTGGCGCCGGTGCCGCTGGCCCCGGAACTCGACTCGGGCGCCCTGGTCGGCTGGTCGGCCGCGCAACGGTTGCTCGCCTTCGACGGCTCACCGACCACTGTCTACACCCGCTCGGCCGAGGAGGCGGTGGAACAGGTCCGCCAGGTGCTGGCGGCGACGGCCAACCCCGAGGCCCCGAACGAGGTGAAGGTGTCACGGCCCTCCGACGCGCTCGCGGCGGCCCGGGCGGCCGACAGCGCCCTCAACGGCCTGCTGCTGGGCCTCGGCGCGGTGGCCCTGGTCGTCGGCGGGGTCGGGGTGGCGAACACCATGGTCATCTCGGTGCTGGAGCGGCGGGCGGAGATCGGCCTGCGCCGGGCGCTGGGGGCGACCCGCGGGCAGATCCGGTTGCAGTTCCTGTGCGAGTCGCTGCTGCTGGCCACGCTCGGTGGTGTCGCGGGGGTGCTGATCGGTGCTGCGGTCACCGCGGGCTATGCCGGGTACCGGTCATGGTCGCCGGTCGTGCCGGGGTGGGCGCTTGCCGGTGGTGTCGCGGCGACGATGCTGGTCGGGATGGTGGCCGGTCTGTATCCGGCGGCCCGCGCGGCGCGGCTGCCCCCGAGCCAGGCGCTGTCGCACTGACATGTCGTAGGCTGGCCGACTTTGCTTCTCCAGGAGGTCGCGATGCCGAAGTATCCGCCGCAGGTCACCCAGCGCTTCCACGGCACCCCCGAGCAGTTGGCCGCCGGCCGGGTGGGTGCACCGCCGGCGAGGTGGGACTCGATCGTCATCGAGCCTTACGACCCGGCCTGGGCGCAGCGGTTCGCCGCTGCCCGCGCCGGCCTCCACGAAGCTCTGGGTGATCTTGTCGTCGACATCGCGCACGTCGGGTCCACCTCGGTGCCGGGTCTCGACGCCAAGCCCATCGTCGACATCGACCTCCTGCTGCCCGGCACCGAGCAGGAGTCCGGCTATCTCCCGGCCCTGGAAGGACTCGGCTACCGGCTGGTCCTCCGGGAGCCGTGGTGGTACGGGCACCGCATGCTGGTCAGCGCCGCCGAGGACATCAACCTGCACGTCTGGCCCCAGGACGCGCCCGAGCCGATACGGCACCGCCTGTTCCGTGACTGGCTCCGCGCGCATCCCGACGACCGGAACCTGTACGCCTCGGCGAAACGCCGCATCGCCCGTGACACCGTCGCTCACCCCGGCGACTACAACCTCGCGAAGAACGACGTCATAGACGCCATCTACGCGCGGATCTTCGCCGCGACCGACTGACCTCGCGGCTGTCCCCGGTCCGGTGGAGGACTCTGCGTGGCGGGTGCCCTTCAAGGAGCAACAGCGCGGTGACCTGCGGGACCGGGCCGGCTACCGGCCGTACCGTCGCGCCCCGGGAATCGCACATCCCGGTGATTCGGGATTGAACCGGGATGGTCATCGCAGGCCGGGGGTACTCACGCCGCTCGCATCCCCGCACATCGGTCCACCCCGGACCGGTCCCTCGACACAGGAGCGAGACGCGATGACCGAGCCGTCCCCGATAAGACGGGCCCCGCAGGAGCCGCAATTGACTCCCGAGGAGATCGCAGCCGGCGACAAGTACGCCGACCTGCACGATCCGGGCCCCGGCGAACAGTACGCGGGCGTGGCCGTCCCCGACCCGTGGGAGGAGGCGTCCGATGGCGAGCTGGACCCTGGTGCCGTGCCTGGTGACTCTCAGAACTGAGTTCAACACGCTGTCACCCGGCCGGGACAAGTCGACCGACGGGTCCATCGGCGACACCGCACACTCGCAGAGCTCGTCGGATCACAACCCGGACGAGACGGGCAGCACCCCGTACGAGGACGCCGACTCGATCAACGAGGTCCACGCCATCGATGTGGACAAGGACCTGCGCAAAGCCGGCTGGAGCATGCAGAAGGCGGTGGAGATCATCGTCATGCGGCACCGCGAGGGTCGCGACAACCGCCTGCAGAACGTGATCTACAACCGCCGGATCTGGTCCCGCTCGTGGGGGTGGACGACCCGCACGTACACCGGGGCCAACGCCCACACCCAGCATGCGCACTTCTCCGCCCGCTACACGACCGCCCAGGAACGCGACACCCGGCCCTGGGGCCTACTGGAAGCCGAGGACGACGACATGGCCACGATCACCCAGTCCGACTTCAACGCCCGCATGGACGCGTGGTGGAACGCCCGGATGAGCCCGAACGCCCGCGAGAACCCGCAGCGCGCCGCCCTGCGGGTGGCGCCGTGGCAGCAGAACGTGGGCCGCACCGGGCGCAGCGCGCACGAAATCGTGTTCACCGACATGCTGCAGTTGCTGCAGCAGGCTGCCGGGCAGGACCCGCAGGCGGTGGGGGAGCTGGTGGTGGCCGGGATGGAGGACGAAGCCGTCGCGGACGCGGTGATCGGCGCGCTGGCTGATCCGAAGCGCTCCGACGAGGAGATCGCGGCCTCGCTGCGCACCGCTCTGGGCGACCGTGCCGGGGAGGTCGGCCGGCTGCTCGCCGCCTGAGCGGATCCAGGTCACCGGCTCGACCGGCCCCGCGCTGCCTGGGCCGGCACGGTTATGGGGCTCGGCGTGCCGAGATGCCCGCCAGCACCGTCCCCACACAGAGGGCGGCTGCGCTGAGCCCCAGCGACCAGTGGATACCGACAACCGCGCCGAACAACCCGACCGTGACCCCGCTGCCGAACCGCAGCCCGTTGGCCGACATCCCGTAGACCCCGATGACCCGCCCGCGGTCGGCGGGCGGCGCGAGCAACTGCACCAGGGTCTGCCCGATCGACATCGACGCCAGGTTGGCCACCCCACCCACGACCAGCAGAAGAACGGAAAGCGGATAGCTGGTCGAGACAGCGAACAGCACGGTGCTCAGCCCGTAGACGCCCGTACTGAAAACGGCCGCGGCCACGGTCGGCCGCAGCCGCCCGGTGGCCTCGAGCAGAATGCCGCCGATCACCCCACCGGCGCCATTGGCAAAAAGCAGGATCCCGTACGCGGTCCCGGCGCTGCCCGCCCCCAGATCCTGCGCGAAGATCGGCATCGACGACTGCATCGAGGCCCCGACGAAGAACGACCCCAGCCCACCCAGAATGATCATGCTGACCAGCGTCCGATTGGCGCTGACCGCCCGCAGCACCCGCACCGAATCGACAATCCCCATCCGCCGGCGCGGCCCCCGATCGTCGCGGGTGTGCCCGGTGAACTTCGTCCGGAAGAGGAACAACGTCAGCGGCAGATAGAACGCCACATTGACGAAAATCCCGGCCGTGGGACCGAGCCCGAGCAGCAACGCCGACCCGATGACCGGCCCGAACAGCACACCCAGGCTCTTGAAGGTGGCATTGAGCCGTACGGCGCTGGGCACCTCGTCATCGCCGACGAAATCGTGCAGCATCAGCTGCTCGGCCGGGCCCCACAACGACCCGGCCAGCCCGTGCAGCACCAGCAGCACACACGCCGACCACACCTGGAGTGAATCGGTCAGGAAAAGTACACCCCAGGCCACCGAGACCAGCGCGAACAGCGTCTGCGCGACCTGGATGACCTTGCGGCAGTCGAACCGGTCGGCCAGCCCGCCGAAGTACACGGAGAAGAACAGAAAAGGCAGCCAATGGCTGATGACCTGAAAGCCGGCCAGGGCGGGGGAGTGGAACTTCTCCCAGAGCACCCAGTACGTGATGACGTGCTCGATGTTGTCGGCCATCATCGCGAGCGCCGCCCCGAAAAGATAAGGACGACAGTCCTTGTTCCGAAGAGCAGCAAACTTCCGGGGTACGACGGCAGCCGCCGGCGCGTGCGCGGGTACTCCGCAGGCGGCACACATGACAGTCAGACCTCCCAGCGGGCAGCCTCCCCGACCCGGCCGGCGACTGCACTGCCGGTGCCTCACCAGGTGATGTGAATTACCCGTTGGTGCCGCGTCGCGCCGCTGCCTAGGGTCTGGTGATGCACCTGCTCGCCATGACCATGGAAGCACCCGACCCGCCTCGGGCGGCCCAGTTCTGGGCTGGTCTGTTGCGCCGCGAGGTCATCCAGGACGCCGGCGGTCTGCTCCTGCCGGGCGAGGACGCCCAGCTCGGCCTCCGCTTCGTCCCAGGCCGCCCGGGCCTGCTCGGAGCCAGCCGCATGCACCTGCACCTGACCAGCGCTGACCTTCATGAGCAGAGGCAGACGGTGACGACGGCGCTGAAGCTCGGCGCCCGCCACCTCGACGTCGGGCAGAAGCCGGACGAGGAACACGTCGTCCTGGCCGACCCCGCGGGCTACCCGTTATGCGTGATCGAGCCCGGCAACGCTTACCTGGAGGGTTGCGGCCCGCTCGGCGAGCTCACGTGCGAGGGCAGCCGCGAGGTGGGCGTGTTCTGGAGCGAGGCGCTGGGCTGGCCGCTGGTGTGGGACCAGAACGAGGAAACCGCAATCCAGTCCCCACAAGGCGGAACCAAAATCGCCTGGGCCGGCCCACCTGTACCCCCGAAAACCGAACCCAACAGGCAACGCTTCGAACTCACCGCCGCAGCACCCGACGACCTGATCTCCTTGGGCGCCACTCACCTGAAGAACGGTCTACTGGCCGACCCGGACGGCAACGAGTTCCACCTCAGGGAGCACTGACCTGCTTGTTGCCGCCAGTAGTGTCCGACGCATGCTCGTGCACCAGTACGCCTACTTCGCGCTCTCCTCGAACCAGGTGTCGGCGGCAGAGATCACGGCGCGATTGCTGGTTGATCCTGATGAGGTCGTGATCCGGGGCAGCCGTCACGCGGAACCGGCGCGACCGGCTTCTCACAGCTGGAAGATCGTCTGCCGTAAGCCAGGGCTGACGGTGGAGGAGCAGATCACCAGCATCGTTGATCGGCTGTTCGCACACGCCTCGAAGATCGGCGACGTCGCGGCCGAGCTCGACCGGATCGATGGCATGCCGGGCGCAGCGGTCATGCAGGTCATGCGGGTATTCGAACATTCGGCAGATGAAGCGGAGGAACCCGGCCACTCCGGTGAAGCCACGGCAAAGCCGCTGGAGCAGCCCTCCCTGCTGGGCTGGCATCTCGATGCCCGCACCTTGACGTTCCTCCAGCTGACCCACGCCGAGCTGGACGTCGACGAGTACGCCTATTGACCCCGACACATGTGTCCTCAGGTGACGGCCTCTCGTTGAAGAGCCGGCTGGTATTCAGGCAGTGGCGGACCTGGCCCAAGAATCGGTCGAGCAGGTGTCGTAGGGCGTCCGAGTGTCGATCGCCGCCGTCGTGTCGATGTAGATGGATGCCCTGAATGAGGCAGAGCAGGGCAAGGCTGGTGGCGGGGGCACCGCGAAGAGGGCGTGGACGTTCAGGCGCGGGCACCCCGCATGGCTTCCACCACCGCCGTGCGCACGGGTTCATGAATGAGCGGCGGCAACTCCTCAGGCCGGAACCAACGGATCTCGTCATGTTCATCAGGAGCGACGTTTGTCGGTGTCCCCTGCCAGTCACCGACGAGCCAGGCGCTGAAGCGCACGGATTGCTCCCCGTGGCCCTTCTCCAGTCGACACAGATGGATCGCCGAGCCTGGTGCTATCTGCACGCCGAGCTCCTCGTGCATCTCCCTGGCGAGCGCGGCCAACTCGGTCTCGCCCGCATCGATGTGTCCGCCGGGCAGATCCCACACGTCCGGGTAGACATGGCGGTCCGGACTTCGGTGGACGAGCAGGACTCGACCTTCGCGAACCAGCGCCGCGACAACGATCTCAGGCATGGCTCGGGATTCTGGCATGACCATCCGACAGAAAGTCCGCGACTGCGGCCCGCAGACATGCCGCGACCGGCAGCTGTTCAGTCTCGGTCACGGCGCGGGCCGAGCAGCCGTTCCAGCAGCCGCGGTTCGCCGGGCCAGGCGGCCATCAGCACCTCCCGGGGCACCTGCCGCCCCGCATACCGCAAGGCCAGCGCCACCACGACGATGTCATCCAGCGGCCCGATCACCGGAACGAACTCGGGAATCAGATCGATCGGACTGGCAACCCAGATCCCGGCAATGACGATGGCGATCCGAGCTCGCCGCGGCACCCGAGGATCCTTCCGCAACCGCCGCACAGTGGTGACACAGTCCGGAATGAACGCGGCCAGATCCCGCAAAATCCCTGGCGGCAACCGCCGAGCAAGGACCAGCAGCAACGCCCAGCTGAACACAAGACAGGCCACGGCGACACCGAGCCCGATAAGCCAGTCCCGCAAGCTCGTCACCACCGAACCCTACGGCGCCGCAGCCGCCCCCGAACCCCAGTCCCGCCGCCGAGAGCCCGTCAGTCGCGGTGCCAGCGCAGCGGACCCGGGTGCAGGCTCCACCAGAGCCGCCGCCACCAGGACCTCTTGGCCCGCAGCGCCTCGGCATACGCGACCGCCTGCTGCCCGGCCCGCTCAGCCTGCTGCCCATCAGCCGCCCCGGGCGCGAACCCCACCGTATTGACGGCGGCCACAAGCTCATCCAACGGCGGCATCTCATAGCCCGCGGGCGGCGCAGCCGCCCGCACGGCACCGAGCCCGCCACGATCCGGCGCATCCTCCGGCCGCCACCCCACAGACGCAGCATCCACCGCGACAGCGCCGCCCCGTGCCTCCGACGCGGACCCCGCGCCGACGCCTCGACCGGCGCCGTCGCTCGGCCCAGCCCCATCGGCCACGCCGGCCTGCCCCGCTTCGCTCCCGCTCGGACCCGCGACGGCGTCCCGCCGAGCTGACCCGCTCAGGCCCAACCCGCCCAGGCCTACATCCGATCCGCCCGGCCCTGATCCTGCCGGATCCGACGCGGTGCGCGACCTACCAAACCGCCGAGCCTTCCGCTCCCGCGGCACCGGCGGCAACGCCGCGAAAGCCGCCGCCTCAGTAGCCGCCAAATGCCCAGGAACCGGCCGCCCCGCCAACCGCAAAGCGTCCGTGAACTCCAACCAAGCCCCAGTGATCCGCTCAGCCGGCGCCCCCACCCCGAGCCGCCGCTGCCGCAACCCCCGCCGCATCACCACCACAGTCGCCGCCGCCGCGATCAACACCAGCAGCACCGACCCCGAAGCCCCGGTAGCCACCAACACCCCGGACGCTCCACCGCCCCCAACCACCGGCGCCTGAGCAACCACCGGCGGCGCCGAAGCACTAGGCGCCTCGGACGCCGGCGGCGGCTCAGAAGTAGGCGGCGGCGACGGCTTGGGCGTGAAGTCCTCCTCGACCGGCCGAGGCTGGTCACTCTTGGGCGACGGATCAAACGCCACCCACCCCAGCTCGTCGAACAACACCTCCGGCCAAGCAACAGCGTCACCACCGGTGACCGTGCCCCCGCCCGCGGGCACGTCGAACCCGACCACCACCCGCGCCGGCAACCCGGTCAACCGCGCCAGCAACGCGAACGACGCCGCGAACTGCTCCGACGTTCCCCGCTGCCCGCCCTGGTTCCGCGGCCCGAACAGGAAGAACTGCAGATTCGGGTACGCATGCCCGCTCGGCGAGTCCGCAACCTTGCGGTAGTGCTCGGCCAGGAACTCCTCGATGGCCGCCGCCCGGTCGAACGATCCGGCGTTGCCGTCGGACAGCTGCTCGGCCAGCCGCGTGATCGAATCGGGCACTCCCGCGCCCACGGTCAGGAAACGCGCCACCGCATCACCGGTGGGGGAGTCCGCCGCGGGGAGCAGGTTGAAATCAGGTTCTTGAGCTTGGGACGTCACCGTGTACCGCAGCCCCGGCTTCAGTCCCTCCGGGCTGATCAAGGTGCCACTCGCCGGGTCGTACGCGACGCGTACCCCGTCCACGCCGGTCGGCGTCGGGACCACCGGCAGGAGCCGCCCGGTCAGCTCATCCACCGTGATGTCCTGCGTGACCTGCCGCGACGGCACGTCGGGCAGCGCGGCCGCGGCCGGCAGCACCCGCCCGGCGTTGCGGTAGGTCGCGCCGACCCGCCAAGTCACCCCGTCGTAGTCGGGCAGCACCGCGAGCCGCAACCGCATCCGCCCCTTGCCGGCGGCGTCCGGGGCGACTTCGAGCAGCTTCTGTTTCGGCGTCAGCGCCCAGCCGGAGATCCGGTTCAACGGACTCTCGTCCAGGCTGTCCACCTGCGGCGGTTCGACGTACCGCCGGGGGTCGACCGGGGTCGCGGAGACCCGGCCGCCGACCCACGGCCCGACCACGACGATCAGCCCGATGAGGACCACCAGCCCGGCGGCCGCTCCGGCCAGCGCCCGGCCGCGCACGGCCGCGCGGGTCTTCGCCGGTACGTCGGACAGCGCCGGCCCGCTCGCCGGCCGAGCACTGACCGCCAGCGCGACGGCGACCAGTCCGGCGAACAGCACCGTCGGCCACCCGGCCGTCCCCGCATTGGGCCCGACGACGTAGAGCGCGCCCCCGTAGAGCGCAGCCGCCGGCACACACCCGAGCAGCACCCGCCCCGACCGCACCGCCACCTCGGCCCCGGCCAGCCCGGCCAGCCACGCCGCCACCACCGGAACGACGACGGTGTCCGGCGTCGACTCCACCGGAATCATGGCGGTGAGCAGCCGCGGAATCCCGTTGACCAGCGCATCGGTGACGATGCCGCCGAGCGCCCCGGTCATCTCGGCCCGGTTCGCGGCCACCCGCAACGCCCCGAGCGTGTACCCGGCGAGCAGCAGCACGGACATCGGCGCGATCGTCCACGACGGCAGCCGCCGCGCCGCCACACTGACCCCGACGGACCCGAGCGCCGCGCCGGCGACGAGCTGCACCAGCAACGCGTCGGCATAGATCCGCCCGAGCACCACCCCGGAAAGCCCGATCAAAATCACCAAGGCCACGGGTACGACCGCGGCCCGCACCCACCTCACCATCCGCGCACCCCGTCCCAGGCACCGGCGAACTGCACGCCGTCCTCGGCCTCGATGACGATGAGCCCACCCCCGGCCGACACCGGCGCAGCGTCCCGATCACCGAACAACCCAGCGATGACGACGGGATACGCCCCCCGCAACGCGGTCACCGCACCCAGATCTGTCCGCCCACCCGGCCCGGTCAGATAGACCAGCGTGTCCCCGAGCCGGTTCTGCCGCAGGCTGCGCAACGTCTGGCTGAGATCACCCGCCCGCAACTCAGCCTCGGTGAGCACATCCAGGAACGGTCCCTCGGCGATCCCCGACACCAGATGCAACGCAACCGGAAGATCCTCCCGCACCGCAGCCGCCACGATCGAAGCCGCAGCTTCACAACAAGACTCGAACGAGTCAGCAGTCCCGTCCCGAACGTCCGGATGCGCCCCGGCCCGGTCATCCAACAGCACAATGATCGTCGGCTCACTGGTATCGAGCTGCTCGCGAACCATGAGCTCACCGACCTTGGCCGAACTCCGCCAGTGCACCCGCCGCAGCTCGTCCCCGATGACGTACTCCCGCAACGAGTCGAACGTGATGCTGCCCTGCGGCACCTTGTCGATCCGCCCGTCCAAACTGCGCGCCATACCGGCCGGAACGGCCCGCAGCAGATGAATCCGCGGATGCACCCACACGCTGGTGACCCCGCCGTAGGTCCGCGACAACGTCATGAGCCCGAGCGGATCGGTCCGCGTGACCCGCAAAGGCCCAACCGGCACCACACCCCGCCGCTGCGTAGGAACGGGATACTGCACGGTGGTGTCCCGCCCGGGCCGCAACCGCAGCAGGGGAACGGGCACACTCGCCGAACCACACCGATCCGCGGCAACCAGATTCGCGGCCCGCAGCTTGCTGGTGTTGTGCACGGTCAGGGTCATGGTGGCCGGCTCGCCCCGAGCCACCCGGTCCGGGCTGGCCACCCGGTCGACGCCAAGCCCCGGCCGCCACACGGCGAAGACGACCCCGCACAGCACCGCGACAGCAGCAGCGGTCCCCAGCAACGCCAGATCCGGATACCCGAACCTGAACCCGGCAGCAAGCAGAGCCAGCGCAGCAACAAGAACGCCGGCCCCGCGCGCCGTAACACCGCCGAGCCGCCTCACGCTGACGCCGCCGCTACCGTCGGCCCCCGACTGCCCGAAACCGCCGCCTCGATTGCCGACTCCTGAAGCGCCGAAGCCACCACCCATCGGAGCCAGCCGTTGCCTGCCGGGTGCCGGTAGCCCTCGCCATGCTGCCGACCGGGACCTGCCGGGTACTGGTAACCGTCCTCGGGCTGCCGAGCAGCGCGTGCCGGGTATCGATGACCGTCGCCGCTCCGCCCGCTCAGACTCGTCGCCCGCCGGCCGATGTCACCGCCGTGCCGACCCGACCTGCGTTCAGTACAGGCGCTCATGCACCGACGCGCTGATTGTCCGGCAGCGGCACCGGCACCGACCGCACCGCGTCCTCCAGCACCTCAACCGCCGTAACCCCACGCAACTGAGCATCCGGCGACAACAGCACCCGATGCGCGAACACCGACCCGATCAACGCCTTGAAATCCTCCGGCAGCACATACCCCCGCCCGTTGATCAGCGCGTAAGCCGACGCCGCCCGCGTCAGCGCGATCACCCCACGCGGACTCACCCCGACCCGAACCTGCGGGTGATCACGAGTCGCGGCGGCCAGACGCACCGCGTACGTGTAAAGCGGGTCAGCGATATGCACCCGCAACGCCATCCGCACCATCTCCCCGACGGTGGCCGTGTCGGTGACCGGCTCCAGCGCATCAGGCGAGCGCATCGCCGCCCCGCGTAGCACCTCGACCTCGACGTCCTCAGCGGGATACCCGACCGACAGCTTGACCAGGAACCGGTCGAGCTGCGCCTCCGGCAGCCGGTACGTGCCGTCCATCTCGACCGGGTTCTGCGTCGCCACGACCAGGAACGGCTGCGGCACCGGGTGCGGCACGCCGTCAACGGTGACCCGGCGCTCCTCCATGACCTCCAGCAGCGCCGACTGGGTCTTCGGCGACGCACGGTTGATCTCGTCGGCGATGACGATGTTGGCGAACACCGGGCCCGGGTGGAACTCGAACCCGCGGCTGGCCTGGTTGAAGATCGTCACACCGGAGACGTCGGAGGGCAGCAGGTCGGGCGTGAACTGAATGCGCCGCCACTGACCGCGCACGGCCGCCGCGATCGCCCGGGCCAGCGTGGTCTTGCCGACGCCGGGCACATCCTCGAGCAGCACGTGCCCCTGGGCGAAGAACGCCGTGAGTGCGAGCCGGACGACCTCGGGCTTGCCCAGCACCACCGTGCCGATGCGGTCGGCGAGCTGGGCCGCGACGGCGGCGAAGCCCTGGATGTGCTGGGGCGGCAGGGGTTCGTTGCTCACAAGGGTTCCTCAGCAGGTGGGCAGGTCGTTGATGTCGTCGCCGCCGTCGAGGTTGAGCCAGGCGAACGGGATGTAGTTCTTACCCTCGTACTTGACCTGGACCCACCAGTTCGACTCCTTGTGGCCGTTGTAGATGTAGGAGTCGATGCTGGTGCCCTTCTTCTTGCAGTACGCCTCCAGCCGGGTGCCGGGCTTGGCCCAGCCGACCTGCGTGCTCTGCTGAGACGTGCTGGCGAAGATCTCGTTGCCGTTACGGCCGTCGCGGTCCTTGTCGCAGTAGGTCGCGGTCTCGCCGTTCTCGCCGTTGTTACAGGTGGCGGTGCCGAACAGTGCGTCGGTCGCCTGGTTGCGGGTGCGGGCGTCGCTGGTGCCGGCAGCGGTCTTGGCGGTCACCGTGAACGTGTAGCTGGTGCTGGGCTTCAGGCCGGTGACCTTGAGGCTTGAGCAGCTGCCGGAGGCGGACCCGCCGCCGTTGGACGACTTGACCGTGCAGGTGGCCTGCGCCCCGCCGGCGTTCACGCTGAACGTGACAGTTGCCGTGTTGAACGTCGCGGAAGACCCGGTGATCGTGACGACGGGCTTGGGCAGCGTCTTGGCGGTGGCGGTCGCCGCCTCGCTCTCGCCGGCCTCGTTGACCGCACGCACCTCGACCGAGACGTTCTCGCCGGTGCCGAAGCCGTTGAGCGTCGCGCCGGTGCCGTCGGTGACCTCGGTGGTCTTCCCGCCGGCGGCGACCACGTACTTGGTGATCGGGCGGCCGTTCTCGGCCGGTGCGGTCCAGGTGACCTGGATGCTCCCGGCCTTGTCGCTGACGGTGGCCGCGTCGATGTTCTCCGGCCGGTTCGGCTTGGCGAACGGCACGACGCTGTTGCTGATCGGTGAGGCTTTGGAGCCGGCGCCACGCTCGTTGATGGCGACGACCGTGAACGCGTACTGCTTGCCGTACTCCAGCTCGCCGTCCTTGATGATCATGGACGTCTCGCCCTTGACCTCACCGAGCGGGGCGGAGGTGCCGTCGCTGACGGCGGTCACCGCGTACCGCTCGATCTCCAGGCCCTGGCCGTTGGCGGCCGGCCAGGTGACCGCGACCGTGCCGTCCGGTTTGGCCTCGGCCGTCGCGGCCGTGGGCGCGTCGGGAACCTCGGAGGTCGGGCGCACCGGGTTACTGGTGCGGGCCGGGCCGTCGCCCTTCTTGTTGACCGCGTGCACGGCGAACCGGTAGGTCTCGCCGTTGGTCAGGCCGGTGACGTTGAGCGAGCGCTGGTTGGCGCCGACCTGGAAGGTCTTGTCGGCGCCCTCGACGACGTACTTGGTGATCTCGGCGCCGTTGGCCGGCGCGGCCTGCCAGGAGACGCGGGCCTCGGCGTTGCCGGCGGCGGCGCGCACGTTGCGCGGGGCGCCCGGCTTGGCGACCGGGGGCTTCTTCGGCTTCTGCGGGGGCGGCGGCGGGTCCGGCGGGGTGGGCGGCGGGTCGCCCCCGAGCACGTCGTCGGCGTACTTGTCGACGACGCGGACCTGGTGGGCGTTGTCGACGACGCGCGCGGTGGAGGAACCGGGGGCGTTGATGAACAGGTAGTTCTCGCGGACCTCAAGCTCGAGGGGGCCACCGGCCTGCTTGAAGGCGATGCTCTTCTGCTCGCGGCCGGCGGTGTCGAACACGTGCACGGTGCCGGTGGACTCGTCGGCGACGTAGAAGAAGCCCTCCCAGGCGACGGCCGGTTGAAGTTCGCCGCCGTCACCGGGCACCACGAAGTCGGCGACGCCACCGGTCGACGGCACCGCGTACACGTGGCGGGCGTCGGGGACGGTGACCGGCACGACCAGGCCGTCGGTGTGCTCGGGCAGCGTGCCCGGGCCGCTGAGCGGCAGGACCTGGCTGGTGCGGGCGTCGCCGCGGAAGGTCGTGAGGGTGTTGGTGGTGCGGTCGAGGACCGCGACGCCGGTCTCCAGGGTGGACAGGGCCAGGTCGTGGCTGGGCGTGGCGACGCTCTCGGTGCGGATCTGCACCGGGCCGGCCTGCCCGCCCGCACCGCCGGTGGCGTCGCCGTCGGGCAGGGGAGCGGCGGTGATGGCGGACACAGTGCCCTCGCTGGGCACGGCGATCCACAGCCGGCCCTCACCGTCGAAAACGCCGCCGGTGATGCCGGGCGGGTAGCGCAGGGACTCGCCGATGGGGGTGAGCGAGCGCGGGTCGAGCTGGCGCACCTCACCCTGGACGGCGTCGATGACGAACGCGGAGTCCTCGTGCAGGGCGACGCTGACGCCGATGCCGGCGGTCATGGCGGGCCCGACGAAGATCTGCAGGGAGGTGAGATCCATCGAGCTGATGACGCCGGTCTGCATGTCGCGGAGCAGGACGAAGCGGTCGTTCTGCGAGATCTGGACCTGGTGGCCGCGGGCCTGGGGCACGTTGACGCGGGTGTCGACCCGGGCGGTGACGCCGTTGATCCGGGCGGCCTCGCTCTTGGTCTTGCTCCACACCCAGGAGGCGGCGTCGTAGCTGGCGACGGCCTGATCGGCGGCGCCCAGGCCGAGGACGGTGAGTCCCAGGCCGGCGACAAGGCTCAGGACAGTGCCCATGGTGACGAGCCCACCACGACTGCGCCACCGGCGCTTACGCTGGCCGATCACGACATCTGCACTGGCCACAGCCTGCCTACCTCCCCGTTTGCCGGCGGCGCCCGTTCAGGACGCAGGCCATCATAGGGGGATGGGGGTCGGTGTGGACACCCGGCGAGTCACGGTTGTGGATAGTGATGATCGCCGAGAGTGATCATCATTTGCCGGGCGAAGGCTTGGTCGAGCGAGGGACGCGGCTGGTGCAGATCTGCGGCGAGGTCGAGAACTGGCTGGTGGTGTAAACAGCCACCACAGCGAAGCAATAGTCCAGGTCAGCGTTCAGTCCATTGAGATCGAACGTGGTCGTGGTAGGGCCGACCTGACCCATCGGCCGAAGCTGTTCCCCGGGCTTGCCCCCGGTGACGACGAACGAGGCCCGCCCGTTGGCCGGATCAGCCCAGAACAGCTTGACCGACGATCCGTAGTCACGCATGCGCACATCGCTAGGAGCGGGGCCGGCGAGAGTTGGCACATCAGAGGCCGGATCGTCACCCCGGTTGGCAAGAACGACAACCAGCGCGACCACGGCGATGATCACCCCGAGGACCGCGGCAATCGCCGCGAAAAGGGCCGGGGCCTTCCGGGAGTACGACGATTCGCCGGTGCTCGCCGGGACGGCTGAGGTGATCGGTGGCGCGGAGATGATCTGCGGCATGGGCTGCTGGTCGTAGCGGCTCTGCTGGAAGTAGCCGGGCTCGGGCTGATAACCCTGGCCAGGGAATTCGGTCGCGGCAGGCGGTGGTCCAGGCTGCGCAAAGTCCGGGGGTACGCCGTGAGCGCGGCTCGGCGGGACGGGAGGCGGCATCGGCTGCCCGTAGGCGGGCGGCGCCGACTGTGACCCGGCCGTCTGGCCGTAGCTGGGCGGCGCCGATTGTGACGCGGTGCTCTGGTCGTAGCTTGGCGGTGCCGGCTGTGACGCGGTGCTCTGGTCGTAGCTCGGCGGTGCCGGTTGCGAGGCGACTGTCTGGTCGAACCTCGGCGGAGCTGACTGGGGGACCGCTGCCTGGTCGTAGCTCGGGGGAGCCGGGTCATAGCTGTGCGGGGAGAGGCCGGTGGCCGCAGAACCGCCGGCGGAGGGCCGCTCGTAGCTAGGCGGTGCTGGCTGCGGGTTTGGCTCGGGTGCGGGTTCGGGGAAGTAGCGGGGCTGGGGTTCCGCCACGGGCTGCTGCGGCACGGGGCTCTGCTGAGGGCGTACCAGTGCCTGCTGGTCCTGGGGTGCCTCCCGCTGCGGCGGGACCTGGAAGCGCTGCAGCTGCTCGGCCGGCAGCTCCATGCGTACCGTCGGCGGGTCTTCCCCCAGGTAGGAGCGCGCGCGGACGACGGCCCAATGGTCCGCGCCGAGCGCGGCCGGGCCGTGCGCGGCCACCCGGCCGAACGCGCGCCGGGCCTCGTGCCGGTTCTCCATCTCCTCAGCGACCACGCCGAGATCGAAGGAAATCCCCAACATCACCGGGTCGGTGTCCCCGAGCCGCCACTGACCAGCCGCGTACGCCTCCTCCAGCACCCGCCGCGCGCCCGAAGGATCATCGGCGCGCTGATGCACGGTGGCGAGCTGCTGAGCGGTCAGCAGGACGTCAGGGTCGTCCTCGCCAAGATTGGCCCGCCCCAGATCAACGGCATGCTCGAGTACAGCGCGCGCCTGGCCAAGGTCACCGGAATCGGCGAAGGCCTGCGCACGCTGGCGGGCGGCGAAGAGCGGGGACGGCTGAGACACGCAGGCCATGCTGCCCTTTGCCGTCCGGCGACGCCAGTACGAGCGGGCCCGCTGTCCCGATATGTCCGGTCCGGGGGTGGCCTGTGGGGGTGCCGGAGGGGCGTGTATATTTCTCTCCTGTGCAGCCCGCCGGGCGGCCACTTGCGGATGCGAACCGCAGGTCGAACCGGTTACGCTGTGCTCACCTTGTCCGGGTGGCGGAATGGCAGACGCGCTAGCTTGAGGTGCTAGTGTCCTTTATCGGACGTGGGGGTTCAAGTCCCCCCTCGGACACCAATCAAAGACACGATCGTTCGCCGGGGTGACTACCTCGGCGATCATTGTCTCCGGGCCCGGCTAGTGGCTCAGCCTCAGGTCGATTCGGTGGAGAGACGGTCGTGGTGCGTCTGCGTCGCTTGCCGACGCCTTGCCGGGCGGGCCGGCGCCCTAGCCGAGAGATTGACCTCCGGGTGCCACGCAGCGCGTCATCTGGCGGGTTGCAGAACCGTCGCGAATGCCAGTCAAGTGTCGCGGCCAGCTCGGCGTCGATCCTCGACGCGGCGTCAGGCAGGCCACAGCTGACATGGACCGCGCTGCCGACACGCGGCTACCAACGGTCCAAGGAGCATCCGACCTTGTGCTCGCGACCAGCGGATTAAGAGTCCACTGATGGCCGTGCCGCCTGATACGTTGCTGTGTCGTTCTGTGCCGGAATTTGCGGCTTCGTGGCGTTGCCAGGCCCGGGCTTCTGTCGGCCAGTGCCATGCAGGGTTGACCCACGCCAGGACCGTCGATCACGCATGGATCACGTAGTCGGCAGCGCGGGATCAGCAGCAGCACGCCATCACCTGGTATCGAACCCTGCGACCGCCGGCCCGTATGGGTTACGCATCGGACGGTCGATCACGCATCGATCACGCCAGGGGCCGGCCGGACGCTCGCCCGGCAGGCGGGCACGAAGCCTCGATCCGTCCGGCGATCAGAGCGCTTGCTTCGCCGGCGCTTTCATCTGGCACCCCTCTATGTCAAGAGGCGGCGAGGGAGGGTGTTCTAGGCTGGTGCTCGGCGGGTCCGGGAAGTGACTTCTCCGAAGTGTCGATCGGGGGGTTCAGGTCGGCCGCGCTGGATTGCAGAGTCGCCCCCGCTTGTCCTCTCGGGCCCGTCGCTACCGTTTTAGCGTCGGCGACCATGCGTTTGTAGACGATGTCGGACAGGCGTCGTTTCAGGGCGCGCAGCGCTTCCATCGGTGTCTTGCCGGCGGCGAGTTTGCGCCGGTAGTAGGCGCGGCCTTCGGTGTCGCGACGAAGCTGGACGATGGCCATGATGTGCAGTGCCCGGTTGATGCGCCGGTTCCCGGCCCGCGAAAGCCGGTGCCGGTTCTGGTCGCCGGACGACGCGTCGATGGGCGCGGTGCCGTTCCACGACGCGAAATGCGCCCGGCTGGCGAATCGGCTGATGTCACCGATGTCCCAGCAGCCGGGCGGCGCCGGACGGGCCGATACCGGTGAGCTCCTGCAGCCGGCTGCCGGTGGTGTCGACCAGCTCAGTCAGCTCGGCGTTGGCGACCTTGATCTTCTTGTCGATGACAGCAAGTTCGTGGATCAGCTCCGAGGCCAGCCAGCGACGGGTTCTGCCGACGACGTCACGCGGGCGGACGGTGTTGAGCAGCGCGCGGGCCTGGGTCGCGGACAGGACCTTCTTCGCCCCGCCCGGCACCAGCTCGAGCAGCAGGTGATGCAGGCGGCTGACCACTTCGGTGCGGGTCCGGCCAAGCTGATCGCGGCGGTCGACCAGCAGCCGCAGCGCCACCGTGATGTCGTCGACGACAACCTGGCGCAGGCCGGTAGTGCGCAGAGCGACCACGGCGACGCTGCGGGCATCGACCGGGTCGGTCTTGCGGCCCTGGCCAGTGGCGAACACCCTCGCCCGGGCGGACAGTTTCGCGGGCACGTCCAGCACGGTTTCGCCGTCGGCGACCAGGCGCTGGGCGACGTGCCGGCCGATCCCGGAGCAGCCTTCGACGGCCCAGACGCGGTCGGTGTGCTTACGGCCGGCGGCGAGCATGGCCTTGTAGCCGTCGCGGTCGGTGCCGAACCGGCCTTGCCCTACGGCCTGTTCCCGGTCGTTGATGATCTCGATGGTCGCGGAACGCTTGTGGGATCCACGCCGATGATGACCTGAGCCATCCTGACTCCTGTTCCTCGCTGCGACAGTCGTTGTCGGCGAGGAGGGCATCGCTACTTTGAGCCGGGCATACCCCTCTGGAGCCTCTCCGCGCCGCGGTGACCGGCAGGGCGCACGCCAAATGAGAGCCACACCAACCTTCGGTCGGCAGCCGAAATGAGAGCGACTCCGCCGGTCACCTCGACCATGCCTGGCCGGGCAGCGGTCGTGCCACCAGTCAACAAGTAAGCCGAGATGAGTTCACGCGACCAACGAATCGTGCACACATGCTGAACCGAGATCTTGTCGCATCGCACTACATCTCGATTTCATGATACAAATCTTGCATGCTGTCACGGGCTGCAATAGGTTCTATGGCCACTGCCGTAGCCGCCGCCGAGCAAAGGCTCATGCAAAGAATAAGAGACGGTCGCGACTCAGAGGAGCCCGCGATGTCCTCAACGCTCTCAAATCAGCTCGAAACGCTCGTCGACGACACGACGCCGGAGAACGTTAATCTGAAGGTACGCGTGTTGGATTCAGCGGGCCAAAGGTCTTCGGAGTCGCTGTTAGGTGCCGACCTCTGCGTAGTCCTAGATATTGAGGTTGCGCCATTGATTCGCGTTCGCAAAGGCTTTCTCGTCCAGGCGAAGAGGTCAAAGGGCTCGGGCCTGGCATATAAACATCCAAACGAGATCGCCCAAGACTACGGTCACTGGCTATGGCGTCCGGATGCCATGATGGAGAAGAGTGGAATTATCACTCTTGGAAACCCGTCGGAGCTTTTGGCTACCCAATGCAGAGACATGCTTCAGGTCACCCCCGCATCATACGTTTGGGTCTACGGGAATCATCCTGTTGCAGTCGTGTCAGCAAAACCGGTATTTGAGCTATATGCTCGGCCGGAAAGATCTGCGCGTATTGAACTTGGCACAAAGCGCTTGGATGATTTCTTCGTTAATGCGATTGATTGCTTCATCGGCGATCCGGCTATCGTGGCCTGGGATACTGAGTCGCTGCTGCAGCAATGCCGCATAAGGCGGGCACGGTTCGGCGCACTAGTGTCGGTAGACCTTCCGACTCGGCAAGCAGCGGACCGATAAGAGCGTCGCCACAGAAAAGCTCCGTCATCTGCCGACGACAGCGAGCGGCGGCCGGTGTAAAGCCATCTTGCGACGTGACGCTGCCAAGACTGCGGACGTAAAGGATGTGATGAACGATGCAGACTGAGTTGCGTGGATATATGGTTACTGTTGTTGGCAAGGCCATCGAGGGCAACAGGCTGAGTGGCTCGCCGGACGTTCTTCACCTGGGAATCAAGCTGGATCTTGACGAAGAAAAGGTTCTGCTGCACGTTCCCGTCCAGGCATCTAACGGCGCTGCGGCCCTGTCAACGGGACGCGCTATAGCTGAAGACTTCTTCCGAGTACTCGGAGCAAGTCATTCCGCATACATCATTGACTTACACGACGAACGCGACCAAATCACCCGTACCGACGCCGTCTATGTCCAAGGCGGCCCCGTACCAGAGGCCGATGTCGCTGAAGGCGCCGTCTCGGAAGAGGGCCTCCAATGGCTGGACCCAGAAGGCGACGCGCGCCGTGCGGGAAAAGTCATCCGCATCCGGGCTGCTGGCTTCGTCACACATCCAGTCACCGTAGACGCCCAAAGGTTCAGCGGAAGGGAGCATTGGTCACCTCGTCTACGAGCCGGACTTTCCCTATACTGGGCTGCGCAATGCAGTGTGGACCACCAAGTCCGGTTTGTTCTTGGAGTGGCAGCGCTCGAAGTTCTCGCCGAAAGGAATTCCGAGAAGCTACTTGCCATCCGGCTGCCTAATGCTCGCCGGAAGGCACTGCGGCGGTCCCTTGAGGCGACATTGAGGTCTTATGAAGAGCTGACAAGCAGCGACATTGACCGCCTTCTGCAACGCCTCTTGGATACGCAAGCATTTGGCGCTGCACCTAGGCTCGCGCTTTACCTGAACAGGCTAATTCCCGACGGAACCGGTGATTTAGCCGGCGGAGTGACTGAAGATGAGATCAGGTCGTGGACCCAGGGGCGTGGGTCCTATCTACATGCTGGCCCACCTAGCCAATCGGACGTCGCTTCTCTCAATCGACTTAACTTGTTCGTCGGCGAGGCCCTGCGTCGTGAACTCGACCGCGTCGTCCCGCGGTCAAACGACCGCGAAACAGATCCGGGGAGCGGCTCCGATCGTCCCTAGTCGAACGTTCACACTCGCCAATTACAGGTTGTGGTCGTACTCTCATGCCGCCGACAAGGCGCGAGGCGGTGGTCCGGCAGAACGGTCACTGCCCGATGGTCAATCACCTTTACTGTTGGTCCTTTGTCTCGCCCACGCTCGATTTGGGCGGTAATGGCAGCGACGCCGGGCGTGCGGCTGCAACAGGGCCAAATGAGGGGAACGGCCCGCTGGCGCGGAGCGGGGCAAGGGCGAGTCATCAGCCACTGCGGGTCACGGATGCCCCGCGCGGCGATGCCACCAGCGCCGCCTGGTCCCGTAATTGATGGTCGCCTTGGCTATCGTCTTATCGCCGTTGATCACCATCCCCGAATCGAACGCCGCCCGGGCCCCAGGCCCGACGTTGACGATCCCACCGCTGGCCCCTGGATCGCCGCGTGCGCCGACGTTTCGCTCGTCGCCCTGCCCGGCAGCCCCTGGATCGTCGCCGGGTCCGCCGGGCACTGGAGTCGGTGGCGATGCGGCGACCGGCGGATTTTCCGAGCGGTCTGCGTGCCGACCGGCGTGGCGATCGGCGACCGCCACACCAGCGAGGACGGCGGCCAGCACGAAACTGGCGACGCTGGCCACCTGATCGGCGGCGCTCAGGTTGACGATCGCGAAGACCATACCCGCGGCGATCATTGCTCCGCAGAGCCCGGCCAGCACCACCCGCTTCGGCGTCATAGTCCAAACCCGCCTGGCGTTGGAATGTCCGGGTCGAGATCCGGATCCGGCCGGGATGCGGGCCGCGTCGGCCAGTCCGGGGAGCCCGGCGCGGGCTTCGCGATCGGTCGGGCCGGGATCCTCGGCGGGTCAGTCGATGGACTGGAAGCCGGCGGCTGCGCTGCGGTCGGTGGCCGGAAGGCGGTCGGTGGCCGGAAGGCGATCGGCGTAACCGGCGCACGTGGCGACTGGGCCGGTCTGGGCTGTCGGGTGATGCGCGGGCGGGCGTCGTCGACCGCTCGCCGCAGCCCGGTCAGGTTCGTGCTGATCGAGGTTTTCAGCGCGCGGCCCGCGGACCACGACACGTCGAGCCGCGACGTGTGGCTGAGCTTGTTGCCGTAGCCGACCATCACCGCGCCGGCGAGGTTCACTCCGACATCGAAGACGTTGCGGGTGACCTCGGCGCCCCGCTGTAGCTCGTCGGCGTAGGTCAGTAGGTCGCTGTCGTCAAGCCCGGCCACCATGCCTCGGATAATCCGCAGCGGGTCGCCGGCGCCGGACGACTGCCCGGCGAACTGCGCGGCCATCGCTATGACGAGATCCCGGTTGTCCACCAGCAGGTCGGTCAGTGGGATCGCCGCCTCCTCGACGTGATAACACGTCGTGGTCGTGAGGCGGCTGTCGTCCCCCTGCGCCACCACGCCCGCCTTGTCGGCAATCAGAGCGGTGGTGGGCGCAAGATCGCGCCCGTAGGTGCGCGCATCACCAGCTGCGGGATCCGAGCGCCCCGCCGCCACCAGGGACCGGAAAGCCGCGTAATGCACCCGGCTCGGGTCGGCCATCATCGCGGTGAACGCGTCCAGCACCGCGGAATCCCGATACAGCGGCTCACAATCGAGGGAGATCCGGCGCACGCGGTAGTGCTCCATCGCCTTCAGCCGGCAGTTGTTGGCTTGGACAACCACCCCGGTGTTCGTCGTGGTCACTCGGCGCGGCTCGGCGCGGCCCCACGCCTCCCAGATGACCAGCCGGTCGTGTGAGGGCGCCACCACCTGCAGCCGCAGCGGCGGCAGGTCGCGCAGCTTCAGCGCCTCGTCGAGGCCGTCGAGCCGAGGCCCGATCTGATCCACCAGCTTTTGAAAGCCGGCTTCGATCCGGGACCGCGCCGCTGGCAATTCGCGCAGGAGCCTGACCGGGTCGGCGAGGGTTCGCCCGAGCGCACCCACCGCCTGTACCGCGGCGCCGAACGCCTCCGGCGGAGCGCCCGGCCGCAGCTTGCGCGCCGCGACGTCGACCTGCTCCACGGCCGCCACGGCCTCGGGCACGTCCTTGACCACCTTCGCCAGCTCACCAACAGCCCGGCCGAGGGACGATTTGCTGGTGATTGGCCGGTCGGGTGGCGGACGCAGCGGACGCGCCGAAGCGTCCTGGACGCTGTAACTCGGGTCTTGCTCCATTGCGTCGCGGATCAGTCGCCTGAGCCGTGGGACCTTTTGTGGATGGAGGCCAGCATCAATCCGCCTGTCGTTGTATCCCTCTCCGCCGCTCTTGCCATTGCCAGGAAGAGAAGAACGCTCATGTCTGCCGCCGAGCTCCACTACTGCACCTCCACGTCGCTCGACCTCAATGGTGCCCCTGCGTGACGCTCCTGCAACTGTCGTGACAACGACACCCCTCCGCGGAGTCCGGCACCTAGCTGAACCGCTGCCCGCCCGTTTCGGCGCCGAATGAAGGTGCACTCTCATGCTGCCAATAGATCGCCGCCAGACAACGTTCGCACCGATGCTCGACCACAACGGCCCGGCCCGGATGCCGGAGACTGCCGTCGGAGGTCCTCGACCCGGCGCGGTGGCGAGAGCGACGATTGTTATCGTCCCTGAACTGGCCGCCCCCAACCTCGCCGTCCTGGCCTCGCCGGCACGGACGAGCGATTCGGATCAGCCAGGCAACATGGCCGGGGTCGTCCTTGGCCGACGTCGCGGGCCTGGTAACTCTGTGAGCAATCGCGGGTTTGTCGTCGTCTGGCCGGCCTAGCGAAGATGATGGGACTGTGCTGGGGTTATCAGAGACAGTTTGCGCCCTGCAAGGCACTGTGCTCGCGGGTTTGCCGATCCAGGAAGGGCCCGCGGGCGCGCTGATCGTGTCCGGGCTCGACGCCGACGACGCAGCAGGCCTACTCGCCGCTTGGCGCGCGGCGTACGCACTGCTTCCGGAGACCGGCCGATGGCCCGTATTGATAGACGACGAATCCATCGAGGCGGGCCCCTTCGATGCGCGAGCGGAAGCGGAACTGACTGCCCTCGATCGGGCGGCGCGCACGGTCGACCCGTGGCCGTTCTTCCAGCAGGGCGACGACGGACCTCCCGAAGTCGAGCTTTCCTTCTACACAGGCGGCCTCCACGGCGTCGACGTCACCGCTGACGTCCTGCCAGCTCTGCCACAGAACGTCAGCACTCAGCAGTTGCTGCGAGCGGCCTACAACCATGTCTCAGCCGATCCGCGCCTGACCGCTCAGGTGCTGGAACGCACCCGGGATGTCGTCAGCATCGACTACTGGTATCAGCCGGACGATGCATCACTGATGCTGGCGCCGACCACCTCGCCGTGGCTCGCGGTGGCGCCGCTCGGCTTCTACGGCGCGCTCGGTCACGAGGAGGAAATGGCCGCCGTGCTGCGTCAATGGCACGAGCGATGGGACGCCCGGCCGGTCGCCTGCTGGGGCACGATGCTGCAGTTCGAGGTGCACCGCAAACCCGTACCGGGCGTTGACGCGTGGACCGCAGCCCGGCAGGTGCTCGCACTATCGCCTAACATCGACATCCTCCAGTGGGAGCTGGCCGCAACTGGCAGGCCGAGATCGACAAGTTCGACGAGAAGCTCGACCCGCAGGGCCGCGTCATCGAGGTGCTCTCCGAACACATGTGCCAGGGCCTGCTGGAGGGCTACCTGCTCACCGGCCGGCACGGCGTGTTCACCTGCTACGAGGCATTCATCCACATCATCGACGCCATGTTCAACCAGCACGCCAAATGGCTACAGGCTTGCTCCGCGGTGTCCTGGCGGCGCCCGATCGCCAGCTTGAACTACCTGTTGTCGTCACACGTCTGGCGGCAGGACCACAACGGCTTCACCCACCAGGACCCGGGCTTCCTGGACGTGGTGATGAACAAGAATCCCAGCATCGTGCGGGTCTACCTGCCGCCGGACGCCAACACCCTGCTGTCCACCTATGACCACTGCCTGCGCTCGCGGCACTACGTCAACGTCGTGGTGGCCGGCAAGCAGCCGCAGGCTGACTGGCTGTCCGTGCAGGACGCGGCGTTGCACTGCGCCCGCGGACTCGGCATCTGGCAATGGGCTGGCAACCGCGACGACCCCGGCACCCTGCCGGATGTCGTGCTGACCTGCGCCGGTGAGGTGCCGACCCTGGAGACCCTCGCGGCCGCGGCGATTCTGCGCGAACGGCTGCCTGACCTGAGGGTCCGCGTCATCAATGTGGTGGACCTGATGCGGCTGCAACCGGAGACCGAGCATCCGCACGGGCTGCCGGACCGCGAGTTCGACACGCTGTTCACCGCCGACCGGCCGGTGATCTTCGCGTTCCACGGTTACCCGTGGCTGATCCACCGCCTGACCTACCGGCGCACCAACCACGCCGGGCTGCACGTACGCGGATACAAGGAGAAGGGCACCACGACCACCCCGTTCGACATGGTGATGCTCAACGACCTCGACCGCTACCACCTGGTCATCGACGTCATCGACCGGGTGCCCTCCCTCGGCGCCCGCGCGGCCGGGCTACGGCAGGAGATGATCGACGCCAGACTCGCCGCCCGCACGTACACCCGCGAGCACGGCGCGGATATCCCGGAGGTGGCCGACTGGACCTGGCCCGGCTGAACCCCGATGGTCAGCCGACTGAGCGACCTCGCGTCGCCGACGCGTGGCCGCCGGTGGACGGGGGTTGTCTGGCCGATCGCGCAGCAGAGTGCGGCGGCGGCCGTGGCGTGGCTTATTGCTGTGCGGGTGGTGGATCACGCGGATCCGTTCTTCGCGCCGATCGCGGCGGTCATCGGGCTGAACGTCACGCTGGGACGCCGCGGGGCGAACGTGGTGCAGATGGCATCCGGCGTGCTCATCGGCGTGCTGGTCGCCGAGGCCGCCTACTGGCTGGCCGGCGGCGGCGTCGGAACCCTGACCGTGTCGATCTTCCTGGCCATGCTGGTGGCGCGGGCGGTGAGCGGGGCCCGGGTCCTGCAGGCCCAGGCCGCGGTCAGCGCTATTCTGGTGACCGTTCTCGGCCGCCCCGAGCAGGGATGGAACCGGTTGGTGGACGCGGCCATCGGCGGCCTGGTAGCGCTGACCTTCAGCCAGCTGTTGTTTCCGCCGGAACCGCTGCGGCTGCTGAGGCGCGCCCAGGCCACAGTGCTGTCGAGTCTGGCTGACGGTCTGCGGATGACCGCCGACGCGGTGGAGCACCGAGACCCGAAGCGGGCGCGGGACGCCACCACGAAACTGCGGAACCTGCGCGACGATCTCGCCGAGCTCGACACCACCCGCACGGCAAGCGGACGGATCATCCGGCACGCCTTCACTTGGCGGCGCCGGGCCGGACCGGTCGTGGCCGAACGCGAGCGTGCGGACCATCTGGACCTGCTGGTGGGCAGCTGCCTCATGCTCACCCGTACGGCCACCGCGGTCCAGGGACCGCTGCGCGTCCCGCTCGCTACCGTCATCCGGCAGCTGGCGGCGGAGCTGAACGATCTCGCGGTGGACCCCGGAGACAAGGCCATCCGGCAGAACGTCGCCGAGCGGGCCGTCGAGCTGACCCGGTGGCTGGCCCAGCACGGCGGGCGCGTGCCGGCCGGGTCGGCGCTCGCCGCCGCGTACGCCGGCATCCGGATGGTCGCGGCCGACGTCATGGTGTACGCCGGCGTCGACGCCGAACAGGCGTTCCAGGACACCTTCTCGGCCAGGCCCGACGGCTGAGCGACCTACTCGTCGGCGTCCCGGTCGCGGATCACGGCCACGGGGCAGGGGGACTGTGTGACGCTCTGAGTCGACACCGATCCCAGGAGCAGGCCCTTCCAGCCGCCGTACCCTCGGGAACCGACCACCAGCAGGTCGGCCTGGGCGGCGGCCTGCAGCAACATCAGGTTCGACGCGCCCTCGGCCAGCCACATCTCGACATCGCTGCGTGTGGAGTCGACCGACGCGCGCCGCATGCTCTCCCGCAAGATGTCGCCTGCTCGTACGGCAATCTCGTCGAGCGCTTCCTGCGGCAGAGCGCCCGAGCGCCCCGCGAACCCGAGGTACGGTGCGGTCCACGCGTGCACCACCTGCAGGGAAGCGTGCCGGGCGGCGGCGGCGTGAGCGGCGAAACGCAAGGCGCGCACCGAGGCGTCCGACCCGTCGACGCCGACTACGACCCGCCGCGCCGGGGCAGCTCGCCGGTGTCCGCGTACGACGACCACCGTGCTGTCCGCGTACTGCACGCAGCTCTGGCTGACCGAGCCCAGCATCGAGCCGGTGATGCTGCCGCGTCCGCGAGAACCCACGACCAGCAGCGCATCGGGGCCGGCCGCGCGGATCAGTTCCGGGACCGGATGGCCGTACCGGACTTCGGAGGTCACCGCCAGGTCCGGCGCCTGCACGCGTTCGGCCACCGCGCGTACGGCCAAGGCGAAGTCTTCCTGCAGGCGCGTGCGGAGCTCGGCCACCGACTGCATCGCGGAGAGCCGCTCGACCTGCGCCGGCGTGCCGTCGGGATGCCATACGTTGATCGCCCGTACCGGCAGATCGCGCAGCCTGCCCTCCTGCAGGGCCCAGATCAGAGCCTCGTCGGACTCCGGCGAGCCGTCGACGCCGACCACCACTCCGGTAACGGCCACGTGCACGCCCTCTCGGTCCGGATCGCGTCGCCGCGATCGAATCCGTGCTGGGACAACGATCACAGCACTGCCGGGCACAGTTGGCAACCCGATCCGGCTCCCGCGTGCTGCCGGCTGTCACCGTGGGCGGGTGTCCTGCTCGCCGGGGAGCGCGGTCGGCATGTTGATCCCGTACCGCCAGCTGGAGAGCCGCGCCACGATGCACACCCCGGCGCCCAGCACGGGGAACACCGGGTTCGTGCTGCCGGCATGCTGCGCGACGACCAGCACGGTGGCCCCGAGCAGTGCCGGTATCGCGTACAGCCCTTCGCGGAGGACGGTCGGGATCTGGCGCAGCAACACGTCGCGCAACATGCTGCCGCCGACTCCGGTGATCACGCCAAGCAGGATCGCCTGCACCGGGCCGAGCCCGAACTGCAGCGCTTTGGTCGCGCCCGTCACTGAAAAGAGCCCCAGGCCCAAGCATCGAAGACCATGATGCTTCGTTCGGCCCGTTCCAGGGCGCGCCCCGCGAAGAAACACACCACCCCGGCGGCGGCCGCGGCGGCCAGGTACCGCCAGTCCCGGAAGGTCGTCGGACGCGTGCCGATCAGGACGTCCCCGCCAGGTTGAGGACGAGGATGAGCAAGGGATTGAATCCCTCGAGTACGTCCATCGCTCGCAGCGTAAGCGCCTCGCGTCAGCTCGGCCACCGGCACGCGGTCGGCACCATACCGGCGGTCGTTCCGTTATGGTCATGGTGTGATCGCGGTGGCCGGCGCCGCAACGCGGATCGTTCAGGGGCCGTTTGGGAGGCGATGACCGTTGACTACGATCCGGTCGTCAACGGGCACGGACGCCGTCGTGATCGGCGTTGACATCGGCACCACGAGTACGATTTCGGTCGCGTACGACACCGGCGGCGTGGCTGTCGCCTCGCATGCGGTGGGCTACCCGCTCAGCGAGCCGCACCCGGGCTGGGCCGAACAGGACCCTGCGCTGATCTACGCTGCCGTGGTCGAAACCGTCCGCACGGTCGTTGCCGGCATCAGCCGCCCGGTCGCCGGCCTGTCGTTCAGCAGCGCGATGCACAGCCTGCTCGGACTCGACGTCGCCGGCAAGCCGATCACCCCGTTAGTGACCTGGGCCGATTCGCGGTCCGCGGCGCAGGCCGCACGGATCCGGGCGTCGGCCGGTGGGCTCGCCCTGCACCGGCGTACGGGGACCCCGGTACACCCGATGGCGCCTCTGCCGAAACTGCTGTGGTTCCGTGAGCAGGAACCCGAGATCTGCGAACGGGTCGCGTGCTGGGTCGGCATCAAGGACTACGTCCTGCTGCGGCTTTGTGGGGCCCTGATGACCGACCACTCGGTGGCCTCCGCCAGTGGGCTGATGGACATCCACCGCCTCGAGTGGGACGCCGAGGCGTTGCAGGTGGCCGGTATCAGGGCGGACCATCTGCCGCGGCTTGTGCCGACGACGACCGTGCTGCCCGCTCTGACAGCGGCCGCCGCCGAAGCCACCGGTCTGCCGGCTTCCACGCCGGTCGTCGTCGGCGCCGGTGACGGCCCGCTGGCCAATCTCGGGCTCGGCGCCGTCGCGCCCGGCGTCGCTGCATGCTCGATCGGCACCAGCGGTGCTCTGCGGGTCATGGTGGAGCGCCCGGCGGTCGACCCGCTCGGCGGTGTGTTCTGTTATGCGCTCACCGCGGACCGCTGGGTCGTGGGGGGCGCCATCAACAACGGCGGCATCGTCCTGGACTGGACCGGCGCGGCCCTGGCGCCGGACCTCGGCGACAAGCCGCAGGAGGAGTTGCTCGACCTGGCCGCGTCCGTGCCGGCAGGCAGTGGTGGACTCGTCATGCTGCCGTACCTGCTCGGTGAGCGCGCCCCGCACTGGGACTCGCTGCCACGCGGGGCCTACATCGGACTGACGAACGCCCACCGGCGCCCGCACCTGGTCCGGGCCGCTCTGGAAGGCGTCTGTCAGCAGCTCGCCCTGGTGCTGCGGTCGATGCGCGCCGCCGGTATCGAGATTCGCGAGGTCCGGGCCAGCGGCGGCTTCGCCCGCAGTCCGCTCTGGCGGCAGATGCTCGCCGACGCTCTCGGCATGGAGGTGCGGTTCCCAGCCGGCCACGAAGGATCAAGTTACGGTGCGGCCCTGCTCGGCATGCAGGCTCTGGGCCTCATCGAATCCGTCGACGTCGCCGCCGATCGGGTGTACATCGCCGAGACGGTTCGCCCGGATCCTGAGGACGCCGCCGTCTACGCCACCCTGCTGCCGCTCTTCGCCGAGTTGTACGGCGCCCTCGGGCCGGCCTATACCTCCCTGCGCGGGCTCGCCGCCGACCTGCCCCTGGAGCACGTCGCACCGAATGTCGCTACCGTCCGACTGCGGGACGATCAACCACAGTGATCATGGCCGCACGCTGGGCACCGTTATGCCCGCGGACGGTGGCAGCCACGACGTCTCCGGGGTTCTTGGCACGCAACGCAGCGCCACCATTACCGCCGCCGGCTGATTCCTCCTCGAGGACTTCGCGGCGTTCACTCGGCGTCCGCGCCGCTCCCGGTGGCCCAGTCGAGGTTTGTCGAGCGGCTCGTTCTGCTCAGGATCCAGGACTGCGAGCGGGTGATGATGCCGATGCCGCTGGTCATGTCTTGCGACAGAGGGCGTGAGCGTGCGGACCGGCCAAAGCGGTAGCTGAACCGGCGACGGCCGCTCAGGCGACGACGCCGAAGCCGCCGGTCCAGGGAACCTTGTCGCTGGCGGCGAGCGTGAGCTGCAGGAAACCGAGGGCTTCGAGTTCCCGTGCCCGGCGCAGGGCGCCGGCGTCGACGGCGCGCACACCACCGGCGGTGACCACACCTGCCAGCAGTGCCTTGGCGTCCGGGTCGTCGCCGGCGATGAGGACCGTCGTCGGTAGCGGCCCGACCTGGCCGGCGGCCAGGGTCGCTGCGAAGGTGGTGTTGAACGCCTTCACCACGTGCGACTGAGGCAGCGCGGTCGCGATCTGCGACGCGGCTGAGCCGTCGGCCGGGACGGTCAGGGAGTCGAACGTCTCGAAGTCCAGCGGGTTAGTGATGTCGACAACGACCTTGCCGGTAAGTTGGTCGACGCGCTGAGCAATGATGGCAGCCACGGCGGAGTGGGGCACGGCCAGCACGACAATGTCGCCAGTGACCGGTTTGTCGGCGTCGGCCTTGCCGAACGCCTCGACGCTGTTGCCGCCGGCGGTGACGACGCCGGAGATGGCCTGACCCATATTGCCGTTTCCGATGATGCTGACGTGTGTCATGAACGTTCTCCCCTCCAGATATGAGTCGGTTGGCCGGCGCGGCAGGTGCCACTATCCGCTGGGGATATCGCCGGCCGCGGGTGCGGTACGCCGCTGCTGTGGTTGGTCATCGAGGGTGTCGAACAGCAGGTTGAGACCCTCGGCCATGGTCGGGTGCGCCAGCGCGGCGTCGCGGATCCGTTGGTAGGGCAGGCGACCGAGCATGGCGACCTGAACGGCGGCGACCACCTCACCGGAACCGTGCCCCAACAAGGCGGCACCGAGGATCTGATCGGTGTCGGCATCGACCACCGCTTTCCACGTCCCCACCGTGTCATGCAGGGTCTTGGCGCGCGGAATCGCCGCCACGGGAATTCTGGCGATCTTGACCGACCGGCCCTGGGCGCGCGCCTCACCTTCGGTCAGCCCGACGCGGGCGAGCTCGGGAGTGAGGAACACGGTGTAGGGCACGAGCCGGCCGGTGGTGACCGCATCGCCGCCGGTCAGGTTCGCCCGCAGGATGCGGAAGTCATGCCAGGAAGCGTGGGTGAACTGTGGGCTGCCGGCAGCGTCACCGGCGGCCCACACATGTTCGGCGGTGGTGCGCAGATGGTCGTCCACGACCACGAATCCGCGATCCGTGACCGCCACCCCGGCAGTGTCGAGTTCGAGATCAGCGGTGACCGGGGTTCGGCCGGTGGCCACCAGCAGCTCCTGGCCGCGAACCTCGCGACCGTCGTCCAGGGTGACCACGATGTCCCCGTACCCGGACTCGCGACGCACCGCCTGCGCGCGTACCCCGAGCCGCACGGCGACGCCCTGATCCGAAAGGATCTGCGCCACTTGCTCGGCGACGTCCGGGTCCTCACGCGGTAACAGCTGCCCGGGGCCCTGGAGCAGGGTCACCCGGGTGCCGAAGGTGGCGAACATCGAAGCGAACTCACAACCGACGTAACCGCCGCCCAGCACCAGCATCGTGTCGGGAAGGCGCTCCAGATGCAGGATGGTCTCGGAGTTCCATACCCGCGTCTCGGTGATGCCGTCGAGTCTGGGCTGGGCCGGCATGGTTCCGGTGTTGATGACGACTTCACGGCCGCGGACCATCCGGGTGCCGCCGGTGCGGGTCTGGATCCCTACCGTGCGCTCGGCGACGAATCGTGCGCTGCCCAGCACAAAATCCATCCCGGAATCGGCGAACATCTTCCCGTGTGCGGTGACCATTGCGTCGACCACAGACTCCTTGTGCCGGCGCAGCCGATCCAGCGAGATCGACGGTTCGCCGTCGACGTCCACGCCGAACTCGGCGGCGCGGCGCGCAGTGATCAGCGTGCGGGCGGAGCCGACGAGTGCCTTGGTGGGGATGCACGCGACGTTGATGCACGTCCCGCCGATCTTGTCTCGTTCCACCATGACAACGTTCCAGTCCGCCTTCGCGCGATCCATCGCCAGCGACTTGCCGGCTTTACCGCCGCCGACCACCAGCAGGTCCACGTCCTCGACGTTCCGCTCGCCCACGAGGTCATCCCGTCTCTTCGACCCGCTGCCAACGCCACGGCAACCGGCGTTCACTGTCTTTCTCCAGGTTTCGTCGCCCGGTACCCGCCGAATAGCCGGTAAACGGCGTGAGGGTTACGTTCACCGGAGCACCCCCTTCTGCTGTGTCGGCGAGCGCGAGTACATCGGGCCGTGCCCCACCGGGAGCCACCTGTCCAGGAGGCGCCGGCCGTTGGCCGGCTACCGGTTGATGTCGCTGCTGGTGTCTTCCTGATAGCTGGCGCCGCTGTCGGATTCGCCGGTGAGCGGCCGGGCACCGCCCTCCGGCGGCCCCGCCTCGGACTGCTCGCCGGCGGCCAACTGCGGGAACTTGGCGTCGAAGGCCGGGCGTTCCGAGCGGATCCGGGGCATCCGGTCGAAGTTGCGCAGTGGCGGCGGGCTGGAGGTCGCCCATTCCAGGGAATTGCCGTGACCCCACGGGTCGTCGACCGTGACCAGCACGCCGGCCTTGTACGAATGCCAGACGTTGTACAGGAACGGCAGGGTGGAGGCGCCGAGGATGAACGAGCCGATGGTGGAGAACGTGTTGAGGGCGGTGAAGCCGTCGTCGGCGAGGTAGTCGGCGTACCGGCGGGGCATGCCTTCCGCGCCCAGCCAGTGCTGCACCAGGAAGGTGGTGTGGAAGCCGAGGAAGGTCAGCCAGAAGTGGATTTTTCCGAGGCGGTCGTCGAGCATTCGGCCGAACATCTTCGGGAACCAGAAGTAGATGCCGGAGAACACCGCGAACACGATCGTGCCGAACAGCACGTAGTGGAAGTGGGCCACCACGAAGTAGCTGTCGTGCACGTGGAAGTCGATCGGCGGGGAGGCCAGCAGCACGCCGGTCAGCCCGCCGAGCAGGAAGGTCACCAGGAAGCCGAGCGCGAACAGCATGGGCGTCTCGAGGCTGATCTGGCCGCGCCACATCGTGCCGATCCACACGAAGAACTTCATGCCGGTCGGGACGGCGATCGCGAAACTCATGAAGCTGAAGAACGGCAGAAGTACTTGCCCGGTGGCGAACATGTGGTGGGCCCACACGCTCATCGACAGCACTGCGATCAGCAGGGTCGCGCCGACCAGGCCCTTGTAGCCGAAGACCGGCTTGCGGCTGAAGACCGGGATGACCTCGGTGACGATTCCGAAGAACGGCAGCGCCACGATGTAGACCTCGGGGTGTCCGAAGAACCAGAAGAGGTGCTGCCAGAGCATCGGACCGTTGGTGTCGACGTCGAAGACGTGCGCGCCGAGGATGCGGTCGGCGGCCAGCGCGAACAGCGCCGCGGCCAGGAACGGGAAGACCATGATCACCAGCAGGCTGGTGACCAGGATGTTCCACGTGAACACCGGCATCCGGAACATCGTCATGCCCGGCGCCCGCAGGGTGACGATCGTCGTGATCATGTTGACGCCGCCGAGGATCGTGCCCAGACCGGAAAGCGCCAGGCCGACCACCCACATGTTGCCGCCCACGCCCGGCGAGTGCGTGGCGGTGCTCAACGGGGTGTACCCCGTCCAGCCGAAATCGGCCGCGCCGCCCGGAGTGAAGAACCCGCCCACCGCGATCAGCCCGCCGAACAGGTACAGCCAGTACGCGAAGGAATTTAGTCGAGGGAAAGCCACATCCGGCGCGCCGATCTGGATCGGCACCACGAAGTTGGCGAAGGCGAACACGATCGGCGTCGCGAAGAACAGCAGCATGATCGTGCCGTGCATCGTGAACAGCTGGTTGTACTGCTCCGGCGAGAGGAACTGCATGCCCGGGCGGGCCAGCTCGGCCCGCATGAGCATGGCCATGAACCCGCCGATCATGAAGAACACGAAGGCGGTGACCATGTACATGATCCCGATCTGCTTCGCGTCCGTGGTCCGCAGCACCCGCGCCAATGCGGAACCTCGTACTGGGTGCCTGACGGGCCAGGGGCGGGTGACGATCGGCTTCGGTACGACCGAGGTCATGGCGTCCTCCGATGGGCTGTGGACAGCTCGGCGGCCGGGATCGACGCTACGCCGATCGAGCCAGATGCGCAGCTCCTGTTTGTCTCCCGGTACAGCCCGGTACCCAGGCGGTCGGCGGTGCTGGGTGTGCTCAGCAGCGGACTATGCGCCATACCAGCAGTCGTCGACGGTGCGCTGTTCGTGACTGCCGCCACCGGCGGACGCGACCGCGTGCTCGGTGTACCGGCGGCGCTGTGCGCGGCCACGGTGAGCTTCCTGATCCACGTGGTCGGTCCGTGCTTCGGCCTGGACGCCCGAAACCCGCCGCGGATGGGGCATGAGGGTAAGGCGACCTCCAGTAGCGACGGTGACTGATCAGCGGCGAGCCGGGTGCGGGCGGTGATGTCCGCTGCCCGGGTTCGGGTGTCCGGATGTTCTGGTGTCCACGTGGCTTGCGGAGTCGGCGCGAAGGTGGCTGAGTGGTTGACCGGGCTGTGCCGGCTGTGTCCCGGACCGCGCGGAGTCCGACGCGATGCCGGCGTCCGTGAGCGGTGTTGCCGCCGTCGACCGGGACGGCACCGTGATGATCGGCAAGGGCGCGGCCTTCAGCAGCCGGGTGGCGACACTGCCGAGCAAAAAGTTGATCACTGATCCATGCCCGCGGTTCCCGATGATCAGAACGTCGGCATGCGCGGTAGCAACAAGATCCAGGATCTTGCGTGGAACGTTGCGAGTGGTGGTCCTGGACGACAGTACGGTGGCGTGGACGCCGTCGTCCTGCAACCGCCGAGCCGTGCGGTGAAGTGACGCCAGCACGGCTCTGTTGTCCTCGGTCAGGAACCCCGACCGACTGATGGTGACCTCTTGGACATGGATGATCGCCAGTTTGCCGCCGATGGCCCGGGTGAGATCTTCCGCGATTTCCAGCGCGTCGGACGCGGACGCGGATCCGTCGGTGGCCCAGGCAATGGTCCTGAACACAACTCCTCCTTGGGGTGTCAGATCTGCTCCCAGAAAGGGGAGGAGATGAGGCGCGGATCGGCGTCGGGCAGCCCGGCACATCCGTTGACCTGGTGATACCAGGTTGCGCCGGCGGGTCTTCGAATGCGATGGCCGCGTTCGGCCGAGCTTGGTCGTGGTTGGTTGCCGAGCCCCAGCAACCGCTCGTTCGCCGCGGCGTGTCATGAGGAGGCCGTCGGCCCGGAGCCCGTACCGGTCGGCGTGCCGGAAAGGGGCATTCGGGTGGTGGTGGCCGGCCGGTGGTCGGTCTTGCTGCGTCAGATTCGCTGCTGCGGACGGGCAACGCTGCTCTGCGGCACGTTCATCGGCTCGGTCAGCGTTGCCCGGTTCGCGCCGAGGAGCCGGCGATGACCGCGCAGACCGTCGCGGACATCCTCGCCGGCACCTGCCTGATCTCCGGCGCGCTGCTCAGCCTCGCTGCCGGCGTCGGCCTGCTGCGCTTTCCCGACCTGCTCTCCCGCATGCACGCGGCGACCAAACCCCAGGTCCTGGGTCTCCTGCTCAGCCTCGCCGGTACGGCGTTACGGCTGCAGAACACCATCGACATCACCAGCCTGGTCCTGGTCGGAATCTTCCAGCTCGCCACCGCACCGGTCGCCGCGCACATGATCGGCCGGGCCGTCTACCGGGCCCGGCAGGTCCGCACCGACCTTCTGGTGGTCGACGAGCTGGCCGACGACCACGCGAACGGAGGACCCGGCCCGCGGTGACGTACCGGCGCGTCATTGTGCCGGTGGCGCCGGCGACCGCCGTCAGGATCCGGGCCCCGCTCTGCGGCGCGGGTCGAGCGCGGTCGCCTGATCCGGCTCACCTCGCCGGGCAACCGCGACCGCGAGTCAGCGCAGCGTCCCGAAATTGCTGAGATCGTCGGACCTACTCGGACATGCGCTTGAGGGCTTGAGCCGTCTGGGCGATTCGCTGACGGCACGATGAGGTGAGCAGATCCAAGGTCTGGGGGTCGTAGCCCGCGTGCCGGGGCAGGTGGGCGTACACCGTCAACTGCGTCATGCGGGCGGTGTGGACGGCGAACTGCTCCTCCAGCATCGCGCGGAGCAGCTCCATCGGCTCCGCGGACGGATGGGTCGCGTCGTGCAGCACAGCGGTCATGATGCCTCCAGAAGCACGAGTTCCACGGGGACGGGTGGTCAGGGGTGGCGCAGGAGTGACATCGCGGCGAGGCCGGCGCCGTTGAGTGCGGCGGTGCGGGGTGCGGCCGCTCGGTGGACGCGTACCCTCAGCAGGCCGGAGACGGCGGTGGCCAGCCCGGGATGCACGGCACCGTCGCCCACCAGCAGGATTCCCCGCGCCAGCGCCGTGACCAGAGCCGACGCGTCGGGGCCCGCGCGCAGGTCGTCGATGTGGCGCAGGACGTTTTCCCCGATCAGATCCACGGTGGCGCCGCGAGTCAGGTCCCGGGTGCCGATCTCAGTGCGACGGGCGGCGCGGACGCGGCCGTCCTGCAGCAGGGCAACCTCGGTCAGCTCAGCGCCGATGTCGACGACCAGCAACCTTCCCGCGGCCGCGCCGGAGCCGACGGCGGCGGCGCGGACGGTGTCGATGAATACCAGCCGCTCGGGGGCGAAGACGGCGTCGAGCACGCGGCGGGTGGTCTCCTGGTCGGCTTCGGATGCCAGCACCGGCCGGCAGGCCACGACCACGCCGCCTTGGGGCACGGGTTGCGGATACCGGTGAACGAGTCGCGTCAGCAGACTCGTGCAGCCGTCGACGTCGACGACGCGACCCCGGCGCACCGGCGTGCCGGTGGAGTTCGATGCGTCATTCCAGGAGCCATTGACCGTGCCGTGGTGGGCCGCCCACACACCGACGGTGTCGCTGCCGAGGTCCACGGCGAGCGCCGTCAGCGGGCCGGCGGCTCTGTTCCGGCTGGCCGACGGGGGAGGGGACGCCGGTCTGGTGGGCACGGTCACGCCGACTCCTTTCGAAGGGTGAGCCGCGGCTTGCTGCCGCGGTCTCAGGTGGTAAGAGCATCCATCGTTCTCGATCAGCGGCAAGCGTGCCGGATGAGTGACCGACGAAGAACAGCTAGTTTTGGTTGCCGGCGATCGGCAGCCAAGTCCTCGGGACTCGCCTACCCGTTGTGTCGCTGCTGGCAGGGCACGCAGAGCCGGGCGTGTGGCAGCACCTGCAGGCGCTCGGCCGGGATCGAGGTGCCGCATTTCTCGCAGCGACCGTAGGTGCCGTCGGTGATCCGGGTCAGCGCGCCGGTGATCTGCTCCAACGTGCGCCGGGTGACAGCTCGCAGTGCCGCCCGCTGGTACGCCTCGCCGGGGTCACCGGTGTCGGCGTCGAGCTGCGTGAACTCCTTCAGTCGTGCCGATTGCACCGTGAACTCCTCACTCAGCGACGCGCGCACCTGCGCGAAGCGGCCGTGGTCGGGGACGTCGGTATCGATGCTCATGATCCATCCTGTGATTGCGGAGCCGGACAGCGAAAAGGGCGAAGCCGAATGGCTTCGTCCTGGCACCTCAAGGGTTCGGGCTCTCCGGGTTGGGACCGGCGTACGCGGCCCGTCCCGGTGCACGGGACGAGCCGATGGTGGATTCAGGTGGGCTCAGGCGTCTTGGTGCTGTCTGCGCCTGCTGCCCCTGGTGAGCCGGATACGGCCGCGCCGACGCTGCTTGCCGGGGTGGAACGGTTCGGCGCTGAACGGGTGGGTGCGGTTGACGGTGGAGCGGACCAGCTCGGCGTCGTCGAAGTCGTACCGGATGTGGTTGTCCACCTTGGTGACGCCGGGCACCGCCGTGACCACGCGGGTGACGATGTCGGCGGTGGAGCGCCGGCCCACCGCGCCGGTGAGCGTCGCCGTGCCCTCGTGGACACGCACCCCGACCTGTTGCGGGTGGATCCACAGCCGGCGGCGCAACTCCGCCTCGATCTCGCGCCGGATCTCCGCGTCGTTCCGCGCGTACGGGCGCAGCAGATCGCCGCGGGACACCACGCCGAGCAGGCGCCCCTGCGGGCCGGTGACCAGCAGTCGGCGGACGTTGCGGCCCTGCATGGTCCTGGCGGCCTGGGTCAGCGACGCGGCTGCGTCGATGGACACTGCCGGGGTGGTCATCAGGTCCCCGGCTTGCAGAGCCGTGGCTCTTCCCTTCGGCCGGCCCCCGCGCGGGTTGTCCCGCTCGCCGTCGGCGACGCCGACGAGCAGGTCGGTCTGGGAGACGACACCGACTACGTCACCCGTCGGGGCGGTCACCGGTACGGCGCTGATGCCCTCGCGATCGAGCAGACTTGCGATCTGACCGACCGGGGTGTCCACCCCCACGGTGATCACTTCGCGTGTCATCACGTCATCGACCTGCCATTGCATCTCGACACCTCCCCGGACTGTCCAGGGCCGGGCGGGCGCCCGTACCGCAGTCCTGTTCAACAGTTGTTGTTTGCTACGTCAATTATCACTGCGAGGGTGGGGGTCCGACTACGGTCAGCGACAGCGATGTATCCGGTCATTGCTTGCCGAGTGTCGGCAACGGGCCGATGCGCGGCTCGATGTCCGCGCTCTCGCCCAGGTCCGTACCGGTCACAGTGTGGTCGTGGTCAGCGGTCGGTTGACCTGGTGCACGTGGGCCGACCGGGCTGGTGGGCGGGCGGTCCGCAAACCGCGGAACGGGCGACGCTCGGTCGTCTGGGGTGCGGTCGTCACCGTGTCGTCGACGTCGAACGTGACCAGGTCGACGACGTCGGTGACGCCCGGGACCGTCGCGGTCAGCCTCGCCACGGCTTCGGCGGTCGTCTTGTGGGCGGTGCGTGCGGTGAGGGTGACAACGCCGTCTTCGACGGTGGCCTGGACCGTCCCGGGCCGGATCTGCGGGGTGCGGCCGACCACCTGCCGTAGCACCTCTTGCCGGATGACGGCGTCCAGGCGGGCGTGGACCTTCAGGAGATCCGATCTGGTGACGATGCCGCGCAGCCTGCTGTCGCGGTCGACGACCAGGAGCCTGCCGACGCTGCGCCGGTACATGACCCGGGCGGCGGCCGGCAACGACGCGTGGGCGCCGATGGTCAGTGCCGGCGCGCTCATCACTTCCACGGCGGTGCCCTGCGGCCATTCCATCAGCGTCGGTAGCCGCCGGCGCCACCACCCGACGGACGATTCGCGGTCCGGTGCGGCGATGTCGACCTTCCGGCGCAGGTCGGTCCAGGAGACCACGCCGATCACAACGTCGAACCGGTCGACGATCGGCACGGCAGTGATCTGCCGTTCGGTCAGCAGGGCGACGATCTCCGCCACCGACGCGTCGTGGGGTGCGGTGATCACCTCGGGGGTCATCACGTCTTGTACTCGCCAGGTCGTCATGCTGCTCCTTCCCTGTTGCCGATGCTCGTGCGGACCCCGCGGTCGTGTGGGTCGGGTGGTGGTGCCTCCCGGTGGCCTGACGCGGCCGGGTCGCCGGCGCGGTGGTAGATCGTCTGAGCGCGGGCGTAGCGACGCAGCAGGTACATGCCGGCCAGCAACGCGACGGCAGCGATCATCAACAACGCGTCGCCGAGACCGCGCGTCAGAAGTAAGGTGACGGCCAGGATGAGGACAGCCGTGATGGCGACGGCCGGTACGAGAGGGAACTTGCGAGCCTGCATGGCGTTTCTTCTCCTTTCGTGCGGAACCCACGGACTTACGGCTGCCGGTAGTTCCGTCGAGGCCCGGGTGCCGCATCCACGCGCTGAGTGGCGGAGGGCTGCCCTGCGGGTTGCCTCCATCATCGCGGCGACGGGCCTGGCCTCGGCAGGGTCATGGTCCACAGATCGAGCGGGTCTAGACTGCCGAGGGTCGGCAACCATGGCTGATGGAGCCCTTGGTTCTGCCGCCCGACCCGCCACAGCGGACGGCTACCGAGCCGACGGGTGCCGTGGCGCCAGTGGCCCGAGGTGAGGCGGACATGACCGACAGTGTTCAGCGGCGCGGCGGGCGCCGGCCCGCGACACCGGCAGCTGGGGACGCGTGGCTTCTCGACGTCGCCGAAGGCGCCAGCCGAGACGCCGGTGGCGTACCGGTGGAGCTGCTCGGCGGCTATCTGCCGCTGCTCGCCGACGCCGCCACGCACGGGCGCCGGGCCAAGCGTCGAGAGCTGGACGCTGTCGGCCTGCTCGGGCGGCGCGCGGCCGAGCAGGGCATCTCCGCGGGGAAGGTGGTGCAGCTGTACCTGTCCGCGGCCCGGCGGCTGTGGCAGGACCTGCCGATGGTGGTGCGTTCCCGCGACCGGGAGGCGGTGCGCGCGGCCGCGACGGCCGTGCTGCAGGTGGTCGACGATGCGGTCGCGACGCTGGCCGAGGGCTATGCGCTCGCACGCCGCGACCTGGTGCGCCGGGAGGAGTCGCTGCGCCGGGAGCTGATCGACGACCTGCTGCGCGGCGACTCCGACCTGGGCACGCTGGTGGAGCGCGCCGAACCGTTCGGACTCGACCTCGCCCGGGTCCACCAGGTGGCACTGGCCGCACCGAGCCGGCGGCTACCCGACGCCGACGCGGCGATCAGCGCCCTGGAAGCGGTCATGTTCGACCGCCTCGGCGACCGGGACGTCCTCGTCGCGACCAAGGACGGCCTGCTTGTCGTGCTGGCACCCGCGGACGCCGGGGCGGCGGGCCGGGCGTCGACCGGGCTGGACGCGAGCAACGAGCTCGGCCGGCTGATGCACGGGGAGTTGAGCCGGCTGCGCCGCGGGCGTCCGTGGCGGGTCGCGGTCGGCCGCGCCCATCCCGGCGTATACGGCATCGCCCGCTCCTACGAGGAGGCCCGCGAGGCACTGACCATGGCCGGCCGGCTGCACACAGACACTCCCGTCATCAATGCCCATGACCTGCTCATCTACCGGGTCCTGCTGCGCGACCAACCCGCCATCGTGGACCTGGTCCAGGCGGTACTCACCCCACTGACGCGAGCTCGCGGGGGTGCCGGGCCGCTGCTCGACACCTTGGAGGCATATTTCGCCACCGGTGCGGTGGCCACCGAATCGGCGAAACGACTGCACGTGTCCGTACGGACCGTCACCTACCGGCTGGCCCGGGTCAAGACGTTGACCGGCTACGACCCGGCTGACCCCGCGCACCGCTTTACCCTGCAGGCCGCGGTGCTCGGCGCCAAGGTCCTCAACTGGCCGCAGGAGCCCCTGCCCACTCCTGCCTGAGCCTTGACAGGCCGTCAAGCATTACGCTGACAACTGCCGGGCAAGCGGCGCCACGCCGTCCGACCGGACCGCGAACGAGGAGGGCCGGACGTGCACGCAGACATCCACAACACCCAGGACGTACTGATGCCCGCCGCGTTCATCGGCCACGGCAACCCGATGAACGCCCTCGAGGTCAACCGCTACACCACCGCATGGAAGGCGTTCGGCGCGGCGACACCCCGCCCTCGCGCCATCCTGGTGATCAGCGCGCACTGGTACATCAACGCCACTGCCGTCACTGCGATGCCCAGACCACGGACGATCCACGATTTCTACGGCTTTCCCCCGGCGCTGTTCGAAGTTCAATATCCGGCGCCCGGGCTGCCCGAGCTCGCCGCCGAGGTCAGTGACATCGTCCACCCGACCTGGGTGGGCGCCGACGCCGACAGCTGGGGCATCGATCACGGCACCTGGTCGGTGCTGGTGCACGCCTTCCCCGACGCGTCGATCCCGGTCGTGCAGCTGAGCATCAACGCCAGCAAGCCCTTGGACTACCACCTCGAGCTGGGCGCGAAGCTCGCCGCGCTGCGGCGGCGCGGAGTACTCATCGTCGCCAGCGGCAACGTTGTGCACAACCTGGGCGGGATGGACTGGAAGCTGACCGACGACGGCTACGACTGGGCTCAGCGCTTCGACGAAGACGCCAAGGTGCGCATGCTGACCAACCCGACCGAGTTCGCGACACTCGACGCCCACCGCGACTTCCGCCACGCGGTACCGACACCGGACCACTTCATTCCCGCGTTGTATCTGGCCGGTCTGGCCTCAGCCACCAAGGAGGCGGACACGTCGGTTCTGGTCGACGGCTACGCCTACGGCTCCTTGTCGATGACGGCGTACACCCTCGGCCTGCCCTGCCCGGACGCCGCCGGCGAAGGCGGATCCCCGCAGCCACCCGCCGACCTACCGCCTGACGGTTCCAACATCTGACCCCACGACCGCCCGAGCGCGATCGTTGAGTCCTGATCCTCATGCTCGAATCAGCCGGCAAGCAGTAGCACACCGGCGGCGAGCAACGCGGGTGCTTTGACGACTTCCAGGGCCACGTACAAGAGGTGAGCGGCGGAACGCTGCTGCGATCGGCCGGCAAGGACCCGCTCGGTGCGGCGACGCAGCTGTGGGCGAACGACCGTCAGCTGCACCGTCAACGCCGTCAGCGCCACCACTGACAGGACCTCGGCCGCCCGGCGATGGTCGCCGGTGGTCATCGCGACGACAACGATGAGGCCCAGCACGACCTCGGCGGCGTTCAGCGCGCGAAAGACAAGCCGTCCAATTGCCAGGCCGATGGGTACGGTCACGCCAGGAGCGCGGAACTTCAGCGGCGTCTCGAGAAACGAGATGGCCAGCACCATGCCGAACCAGACGAATGTCGCCGCGGCCCAGAGCGCCGCTGTCCAGGAGTCCATGGATGGAGTTTATACAGGCGAGAGATGTATAAACTCAAACCATGACCGGGCACACCGTTGACGTCCGTCCGTTGCGCAAGCCCGACAAGCACCCTGCGGCGTTCGACGCGTTCGACGCCTTGCCGGTCGGCGATGCGGTGATCTTGATCAACGGCCACGATCCGCGTCATCTGCGAGAGGAGTTCGCGCGGGAACGCCCCCGCGGCTTCGAGTGGACGTATCTGGAGGACGGCCCGCAAATCTGGCGGATCCAGATCACCAAGCTCGTCGGCACCCCACTGCCGCGGGTGCTCGGCGATGTCACTGCACTCCATGCGGCACCGGACGCCGCCGGCGCGATCTGGAAGCTGCAGATGAGCGAACGCGACCTCGACTCCAACATCATTCAGCTGCCCCCGTACGGGAACATCGAACCGCATGCCGGGCCGGATCTCGACGTCCTGGTCGTGGTCCTCGAAGGTTCGGGCGCACTGACGACCGAACTCGACGATTTCGATCTCACCGGCGGTCAGCTCGTCTGGCTGCCCCGGGCCTCCCGCAGGAGCATCACCGCCGGCCCGGCGGGCCTGCGGTACCTGACCGTGCACCGGCGCCGTCGTGCCCTTGTCATCGGCGCAGTGACGACATGAGCGGTGATCCACCGAGTACCTTCACGAAGATGAGCGGGGCCAGGGACGCCATGCCGTCGGCGGGGCGACGCCATGAGGTGCTGCGCCTGCTCAGATCCTCACAACGAGCACTGAGCATCGGCGAACTCGCCCGGCAGCTGGAGGTACACCCGAACACAGTCCGCTTGCACCTCGAGAGTCTCACGGACGCCGGTCAGGTCGAGCGCGTGCAGGCCGAGCGGTCCGGTCCAGGCCGGCCTCCGCTGATGTTCCGGGCGTCCCGCCGGATGGATCCGGCCGGTCCCCGCAACTATCGGTTCCTGGTCGAGATGCTGATCGCTGAGCTGCACGCCGCGCGGAATCCCGCGGCACGAGCAGTCGAGATCGGCCGGCGCTGGGCTGTGCGCGACGTCGAACCACCTGCCGGCCCGTTGACTGCTGTCGAAGCGACGTCCTGGCTGATCGGGCTACTCGACCGGATCGGCTTCGCGCCTGAGCCTGGAGCCGGAGCCGGGCAGATCGATCTTCGCAATTGTCCTTTCCTCGAGACCGTCCAGCCGCACGATCAGCTGGTGTGCGACTTGCATCTCGGCTTCATGCAGGGCGCTGTCAATCGTGCCGGCGCGGTGTCTGTGGATGAGCTCATCCCGTTCGCCGAACCCGATGTCTGCCGAATCCTGCTCAGCCCACGGAGCTGACACCATCAGGGGCGCACAGGCGGTGGCCGTCGATGCACCGGAAGACGTCCGGTGCGCAGTCCGGCCATATGAGCAAACGCCGGAGCCGGCCGACCGCGGCGGTGATGGTCATACACGCGGGGCGCATCGTCAGATCCGGATATTCGTAGCGGGCCCGGTTCTTGCCAAGCCGTTGCGTGGCACCGGAGAGCGCGACCTCAAACGTTGAGAGCGAGGGCTGACCACGCAGTCCGCCCGCACCGACAACCTGACCCGGTTGCCGACGAACGGCAGAATTAGGACGGCCATTGCTGTATCCGGTGCGCATGTTCGCGTGATCCATGTCGCGTCATCATGGGACCAAGCGTCGGACCTGATCGATCGCTAGTGCAGTACCGGTGAGCACGCCGAGACATCGAACGCCAGGATGCCCATCCGTCGGCCTTTCCCCCGCGAGTCCGGAGGGGGTGCATCGTTGTCAGCGCGTTGTGATGTACCGCCCTTGGCTGTGACGTACCGGTGCGCGAGGCGAGTCCGAACAGGTCCGACGCTCCTCCCGCCGCGCCCCGTGAGCCATGGCCTCTCCTCGGGGAAGCCGGCGCCGTCGGTACGGCCGGTCACCCCTGCCGTGCCTTCCCGAACCGACCATGGCACGCCCATCCGTGATGGTGTCCGGCTCAGGCCATAACTCGCGGGGCCCCGAAACTACCCACGGGCAGGTCACCTACGCCCCGCGACGCCATCGGTTGCGTCAGCCATTGTTGCCGACAGTCGGCAGTCTAGACCCGCCGTGTCTGTGCACCATGACCCTGCCGAAGCCAGGTCCGCTGAGACGACGATGGAAACCGGACACCGGTCCCGCCGGCCCGCATGCAGAAACCTATGCGTGCTCGCGACGAACTCGTCAACCCATCACCGACGACACCATTCACGTCACGCCAACGAATTTGTCGCCGATGGGTGCGCCGCCGCGCATCCCGCACGATCGTCGGCGACAGGGGAGGAGCAGCATGACGACCTGGCGAGTACGCGATGTGATGACCCCCGAGGTGATCACCGCACCCGACGACGCGTCGGTGGCGGAGATCGTCGCCGTGCTCACCGACCGAAAGATCAGCGCCGTGCCGATCGTCGACAGGTTCGATGTGGTGCTCGGCGTGGTCTCCTGGACTGACCTGCGCAAGAAGATCGACATCGCGGCGCCGGAGGACAAGCTGCACGTCAGTTGGTGGCGCCGGTGGGCGTCACCGTCGGTGCAGTGGCCGGAGGGCACCGCCGCGGAGGTGATGAGCGGACCGGCGCTGACCATCGGCGCCGACGCGCCGCTGCCGGCAGCCGCCCGCACGATGTACCGCAGCGAAGTCGGCCGATTGCTGGTCGTCGACGGCGACAACCGCCTGCGAGGCATCGTCACCCGGTCGGACCTGCTGAAGGTCCACGCCCGGCTCGACGCCGTCATCCGAGACGAGGTGTTGCACCAGGTCCTTGGTCGCACGCTGACAATCCCGCCCGGGGTTGTCCAGGCCACTGTCGACGACGGTGTCGTCACCCTCACCGGGCATACCGCGCGCAAGACGACCGCCGTCGCCGCCGCCCGGCTGACCGAAACGGTCCCGGGCGTCACCGACGTCGTCGATCAGCTCACCTTCGAGCTCGACGACACTGTCACAGCTGCTCTCGCACGTCAGTCGGTCGAACACGATCCCCTGCTCGGCTGGCGGATCGGGCGTTTTCCCACCTGGTCAGCCGAACCGGCCTCCAGGGACCGCGTCACCGACCACGACGTACAGCCCGCGACCACAGCGGCGGCACCGCGATGATCAGGCAGCCAGGTGACCTGCCACCAGCGACGGTGCCGTCGCGCCCGCAGGGCGAACGTCCTGGCCGGATCGTCGACCGGCACGACCGGGAAACGGATGTGTCCCGACTGCCGCCGGACACCGACGATGACCTCGGTGGATTCACCGGTGACATCGTCGACGAATGGGGCCGGCAGTCATTTCCAGCCAGCGACCCGCCAGGCAACTGGTGACGACGTCACCGGCGCCGAGCCCGAGCAAGGGCGACTGTGCGGGTTCAGCAGCCGGCGGGGATGGCGCACGCGGGTCCAGCCTGGAACGCCCCGGCTAACGGCGGTCCAGTAGCGCAGAACGCAGGTAGTGCCTCAGATGTGCGATCGGCTCACGGGAGTGCCGTGCGATTTTCGACGAGAGGTTTGGATGGACATCATCAACACGCAGGACCTGCTCCGTCTGACCGACCGGCGCGGCGGCACACGGATCTCCCTCTTCCTGCCAACCCACCGCGGTGGTCCTCAAACCGAGCGCAACCGCATCCGGCTGAAGAACCAGCTCCGGTACGCGCACCACGCGCTGCGCACCGACGGTATGCCGACAGGGCAGATCGACGCGATGCTCGAACCGGGATATCGGCTTCTCGACCTGGTCGGGCTGTGGGAGCAGCCCAGCGATGGCCTGGCCGTGTTCCTCGGACCGGACGGTCCCTGTCACCTGCGGGTTCCGCTGCGGTTGCCCGAACTGGTAACCGTCGGCGACAGATTCGTGGTGCGACCTCTGCTGCCGCTGCTGAACGCCGGCGGCCACTTCTACGTCCTGGCCCTCAGCCAGGACGAGATCAGGCTGTTCCACGGCACCCGGGTCGGCCTCGACCAGGTCCAGCTCGACGGGCTCCCGCTGGCGATGTGGCTGACCATGCCACGCCGGCAGCCACAGGTGCACGCGTTCGTCGCCGACCGCGGCGGCACCGGCGGCCGAGCAATGTTCCACGGCGGCACCGACTACGACGCCAAGCCGCTGATATCGCAGCACTTCCGACGTGTTGACCATGCCCTGCGCGAGCTGCTCGCCGACGACCAAGCCCCGGTTGTCCTCGCCGGTGTGCGCTACCTGCAGGCTATCTACCACCAGGCCAACACCCATCCCCAGCTCCTGCCCACCGGCATCGACGGCAGCCCAACCTACGCGAGCCCTGATCAACTTCACCGTCGGGCCTGGGCGCTCGTCGAACCCCTCCTGCGCGGTCACGAGACCGCCGCCGCCGCCAGATACCGCGCACTGCAGGGAACCGGAGGCACCAGCAACACACCGGAGGAGGCCTTCGCGGCCGCGCGCCAGGGACGGGTCGAGACACTGTTCCTCTGCACCAACACCCCCGAATGGCGCACCCGCGCGGACCGCGAGCCGCTGGTACTGCTCGCGGACGAACCCACCCCGAGCGATCAACTCGACCTCGCCGCCGTAGCGACCCTGCGCCACGCCGGCACCGTCTACGCCGTGCCCGCCGCACGCATGCCCGACGCCAACCCAGTAGCCGCGATCCTGCGCTACTGACCGCAGGCCTGACCCGGCCGGCCGGACGATGTGTTCCGGACGCTGGAGGCTTTCCGGCGTGCGCGATTCCCTATTCCGATCAGGCAATCAATACAACGCCACGCCACCACTCCTGAGAAGAGCCCACGCCATGACCGCAGAAACCCACCGGCACCAGCTGATCAGCGGCGGGCTGCCCAGCCAACTGCTCGACCTGGACCCCGCCGAGACCCTGGAATGGCGCGAGTCCCTCGACGCGGTCGTAGAGCACGCTGGAACGAATCGCGCCCGGTATCTGATGGTGAGTCTGCTGCGGCGGGCCCGTGAACAGCACGTCGGCGTGCCAGAGCTGCACAGCAGTGACTACCTCAACACCATCCCGCCCGCACTGGAGCCGACGTTCCCTGGCGACGAAGACCTTGAGCGACGCATTCGCGCTTACATCAGGTGGAACGCCGCGATCATGGTGCACCGGGCGCAGCGACCCGGGATCGGAGTCGGCGGGCACATCTCCACCTACGCCTCCGCCGCGTCGCTGTACGAGGTCGGGTTCAACCACTTCTTCCGCGGCCACGCCGCTGACGGCGGTGGCGATCAGATCTACTTCCAGGGCCACGCCTCCCCGGGCATCTACGCACGAGCCTTCCTCGAAGGCCGACTGACCGAACACCAGCTCGACGGGTTCCGCCAGGAACTGTCGCATCCCGGCGGCGGCCTGCCGTCCTACCCGCACCCCCGGCTGATGCCCGGCTTCTGGCAGTTCCCGACCGTCTCGATGGGCCTCGGCGCGATCAACGCCATCTATCAGGCTCGGTTCAACCGCTACCTGCACCACCGCGGTATCACCGACACCAGCCGGCAGCGGGTGTGGGCGTTCCTCGGCGACGGCGAGATGGACGAGATCGAAGCGCTCGGCGCGATCGGCGTGGCGGCCCGCGAGAACCTCGACAACCTCACCTTCGTCATCAACTGCAACCTGCAGCGCCTCGACGGCCCGGTCCGCGGCAACGGCAAGATCATCCAGGAGCTGGAGGCATTCTTCCGCGGCGCCGGGTGGAACGTCATCAAGGTGGTCTGGGGCCGGCAGTGGGACCCGCTGCTCGCCGCGGACAGCGACGGTGCGCTGGTCAACCTGATGAACGTCACCCCGGACGGCGACTACCAGACTTACAAAGCCGAATCCGGGGCGTTCGTACGGGAGCACTTCTTCGGCCGCGACCCACGCACCGCCGCCATGGTCGCGGACATGTCCGACGACCAGATCTGGGGACTCACCCGCGGCGGCCACGACTACCGCAAGCTCTACGCGGCGTACCAGGCCGCCGTGACGCACACCGGTCAGCCGACCGTGATCCTGGCCAAGACCATCAAGGGATGGACACTCGGGTCGCACTTCGAGGGCCGCAACGCCACCCACCAGATGAAGAAACTCACCCTTGACGACCTCAAGGGCTTCCGGGACCGGCTGCACCTCGACATCCCCGACGCGGCACTCGACGAGACGCTACCGCCCTACTACCGCCCGTCCGACGGTTCGCCGGAGCTGGAGTACCTGCACGAGCGCCGCCGTGCCCTGGGCGGCTATCTGCCGGACCGCCCTACGCCAAGCCTGCGGCTCGCCCTGCCCGGCGCCGCCGCGTACGCGGTCGCCGCCCGCGGCTCCGGCCGGCAACAGGTCGCCACCACCATGGCGTTCGTCCGGCTGCTCAAGGACCTGATGAAGGACCCGCACATCGGCCACCGATTCGTGCCGATCATCCCGGACGAGGCCCGCACCTTCGGCCTGGACGCCCTGTTCCCCTCCAAGAAGATCTACTCCCCGCACGGACAGCACTACCTGTCCGTGGACCGGGAACTCCTGCTCAGCTACCAGGAAGACACCAAGGGCGTCCTGCTCCACGAGGGCATCACCGAAGCCGGCGCCACCGCGTCCTGGACCGCCGCCGGCACCTCCTACGCCACCCACGCAGAACCCATGATCCCGATCTACATCTTCTACTCCATGTTCGGGTTCCAACGCACCGGCGACGGCCTGTGGGCGGCCGCCGACCAGATGACCCGTGGCTTCCTGCTCGGCGCCACCGCCGGCCGGACCACCCTCAACGGCGAAGGCCTGCAACACCAAGACGGCCACTCGCTGCTGCTGGCCGCCACCAACCCCGCCTGCGTCGCCTACGACGCCGCGTTCGCCTTCGAACTCGGCCACATCGTCCGCGACGGCCTGCGCCGCATGTACGGCGAGACCCGCAACGGTGAGGACGCGAACGTCTTCTACTACCTGACCCTCTACAACGAACCCATCACCCAGCCCGGCCAGCCGGCCGACACCGACGTCGACGGCATCCTCGCCGGCATGCACCGCTACAGCTCCGCTGAGCCAGCGGACGGCCCGCGAGCGCAGATCCTGGCCTCCGGTATCGCCGTGCAGTGGGCGCTGCAGGCGCAACGGCTGCTCCGCGACGACTGGGGCGTCGCCGCCGACGTCTGGTCGGTGACCTCCTGGACCGAACTGCGCCGCGAAGCCCTCGCCGCCGACGCCTGGAACCTCAGCCATCCCGACCAGCCGCGCAGGATCCCGTACGTCACGCGCCGGCTGACTGCTGCGCCGGGACCGGTCACCGCCGTGTCCGACTGGATGCGAGCCGTCCCCGACCAGATCGCACCGTTCGTGCCCGGCACCTGGTCCTCCCTGGGCACCGACGGCTTCGGGCACTCCGACACCCGCGGGGCACTACGCCGCCACTTCCACGTCGACGCACCTTCCATCGTGCTGCGGGTACTCACCCAACTCGCCGACCGCGGAGAAATCGACGAAACCTCGCCCACCAAGGCGATCGAGCTCTACCGGCTGAATGACATCAGCGCGGTCGCCCCGGGCAACACCGAGGGCTCCGCTGAGTAAGGAGAAGACCGGGCTACCTGTGATCTATCGGGCGTATCACCACGGTGAGAGACCTCGGGCCAGCCCGGTGGCGACGACGCCGGTATGCAGCGCCGCGACGGAGGAGCCGAATCCGCCAAACTCTCACGGCGTGCCGGGCGAACAGGTGGTTCCAGGGAGGCCCAACGGCCTCGCGCTTAAGCTCGAGCGTCCCGGGTCGGCGGACAACGAGGCGGAACCCGAATCTTGGGTCGACGCGGCCCGCACTGGTGCGGCGACGTGCCTACCCGTCGGTAAGGCGTGGGCTGACGAAGCATGGTCACTACGGGGGATGGTGGGAAGGAGAAGCCTGGCATGCTGCTCACGGTCGGTCACGGCAGCCTGAGTCGCCAAAGCCTGGGCCAGCTACTGACCGGCGCGGGGGTTCGCGTGCTGGTGGACGTACGGCGATTCCCCGGAAGCCGGACCAATCCGGATGCGCGTCACGACGAGTTGTCCCGCTGGCTACCGGAGCTCGGCATCGACTACCGGTGGGAACAGCGGCTTGGCGGCCGGCGCAACCTGCCTGCCGGTGAGACGAGTCTGGATCCGTGGTGGACCGTGCGCGCCTTTCGCGCCTACGCGGCCCACACCCGCACGCTCGAGTTCACGGCGGCCCTGACCGACGTCGTGACGAAGACAACTTCGACTCGTGTGGCGATCATGTGCGCGGAAACCCTGTGGTGGCGCTGCCACCGGCGGCTGATCGCCGACGTCGTAGTGATGACCCGCTCCTGCGCGGTCCGGCACATGATGCCGGACGGACGCCTATCCGACCATCACGTCGCCGCGGGCGCACGATTGGATGGCAACGGGGTGGTGCTGTGGGACCGAGACGAGTCGACGGGTGAGACAACGACAAATCCGCGTACGTGAGCCGGCAAGCCCACCACGGTGACGCTCAGAGACGCGAACTGGACATTGGCCACTTTCCCTTGCGACCTGCAGCCAACTCAACTCGTATGGTGCGACTGCCAGGTGTATCGCCCGGTTCCTGGCGAAGCGCAGCGGAATGCGGGCACGGGCGGCATTGGACGCCGCGTTGCATGGGTGTCCGGGACCGCGCCCGGTCCGACGGGTTCGAGGCTGTCGGGTATCAGGGCGGGTCGAGGCCGGTCAGCCCACTTGGAAAGCGATCATCGCCGCGGTCAGCATCGCGGTGCCGATCAGCCCGAACAGCGCTCAACCCGGCCAGTCCATGTCAGCGGCGACTGAGTTGGTCGGCTTTCGCCGCGAGCGCGGCGTGTACCTGTTGGTAGGAGGCGCGGAATCCGGCGAGGCCTTGTTCTTCGAGGGCCAGTCCGGCATGGTCCAAGTCGACGCCCGCCGCGGCGAGCCGGCGCACCACCGCGGCGGCCTCGTCGACCCTGGTGTCGATGGTGCGGGCCAGAGTGCCGTGGTCGGCGAACGCGGCGATGGTGGTCTCGGACAGAGTGTTGACCGTCTCCGGGCCGATGAGCTCGTCGACGTATCGGGTGTCCGGATAGGCAGGGTTCTTGGTGGAGGTGGAGGCCCAGAGCGGCCGTTGCGGGTGTGCACCGAGCGCCGCCAGGCGTTCCCACCGCGGCCCGGCGAAGCTCTCGCGGAACAGCCGGTAGGCGAGCTTGGCCTGGGCGATCGCCGCTCGGCCGCGCAGCTCCAGCGCCTGCGGTGTGCCGTTGCTCTCCAGGCGGCGGTCGACCTCGGTGTCGACCCGGCTGACGAAGAACGAGGCGACGCTGTGCACGCGCGACGGGTCGCCGCCGCGCTCGACGAGCGCTTCGAGCCCGGAAATATAGGCTTCGATGACTTGCTCGTACCGGGCGAGGGAGAAGATGAGGGTGATGTTGATGCTGCGGCCCTCAGCGGTCATTGCCTGGATCGCAGGAACTCCCTCGGTAGTCGCCGGGATCTTCACGAACAAGTTGGGTGCCGCAAGCCGCTTGTGCAGTGCGCGGGCGGCCGTCATGGTGGCCTGAGTGTCGTGGGCCAGTTCGGCGTCGACCTCGACGGACACGAACCCGTCGCCATCGCCGGCGTCGAAGACGGGGCGCAGCACGGCCAGCGCGGCGGCGATGTCGTCCACGACCAGTTGCCAGTAGGCGTCGTCGAGGGACCATCCGGCCGCGGTGAGCGCCGCGAACTGCTCGTCGTAGTCGACGGAGCCGACGATGGCGTGGGTGAAGATGGTGGGGTTGGCGGTCACCCCGCGGATGCCGTCGGCGACCAGGCGGACCAGGGTGCCGTCACGTAGGTGGCTGCGGGTGAGGTTGTCGAGCCACGGGCTCTGGCCGTACTCGGTGTAGAGACGTTCCATCTTGCTCATCGTTCTACCCTTTTCGGTTGGACGGACCTATCTGTGCGGTCTGCCTGTCTGCCGGTCGGTCGGCCAGCCGGCACAGTGCGAGAACGCCAGCAAGCGGGCCGAGCCGAGCAGCGTCACGAGGAGCCCGGCCACGACCTCGATCACCTGTCGCTTGTGGCTGCCGGCGACGTTCCACTGGTGGTCACGGGATGGCCGGATGGCGTCCTGCGGACATGGCGGCGAGGCCGGCGCCGTTGATTGCGGCCGTCCATGGCGCGACCGCCGACCGCACCGGGATGCGCAGATTCGCGGCGATCCGCAACCTCAGGTTGGGCGCCGTGGCACCGTCGCCCACCACCATGAGGCCCCGGATCGACGCCGCGGAAACCAGCGCCTGGGCAGTGGGGTCATGGCGTAGCTCGTTGATCATCCGTGTGGTGGTGTGGGCGAGGAGTTCGGCGGGGGCGCCTCGCTTGAGGTCGCGGGTACCGACGTCCATGCGACGGGCCGCCTTCACCCTGCCGTGCTCCAGGACCGCCACCTCAGTGAGTTCGGCACCGATGTCGGCGATGAGCAGGCTTCCCACAGCGGCTCCGGATCCGATCGCCACCGCTCGTACCGTGTCGATGAACAGCACCCGCGAGGAGCCGAACACGGCAGCGACGACCTGGCGCATCGCGTACTGCTCCGCCATGGTCGCCAGCACCGGCCGGCAGACCACTACGACCGGGCCGGCCGGGACGGGGTCGTGGTACTGGCCGATCAACTTTGCCAGCACATCGACACAGCCGGATCTATCCGCGACGCGCCCACGGCGCACTGGAGCGAGTGACGTGCCGGCGGTGTCGCCGCTCGGGCAGCTGAGGGCCCCGCGGCCCGCCACCCACACGTGGGTCTGGCCGCTGCCGAGGTTGACGGCTATCGCGGTAGGCCGGGTCGTCGCGCTCGGCTGGGTATCGATGGGCGGCTCGGCCGCCGGGCCGCTGAATGGCAGCCGGTCGGGGACCACCGTGGTGGATACGAACATACCGAACTCATTTCTACGAATGTCGGATTCGCCTGTCCCGCCGACCGCCCGGCGGCGGGCGCAAGGCCGTGGGCCTGCTACACCTGGCAGGGGGCGCACCAGCGAGCTGTCGGTGAAGCCTGCAAACGGTCGGCGGCGATCATGCGGCCGCATCGTTGACACCTGCCGTAGGTGCCGCAGGCCATGCGGTTCAGTGCGGCTTGGATGTCGTCAACGGCATGTCGAGCCGCGGCCAGCCGAGTCCGGGCCAACTCCTGCGACGCGCCGACATCGGGCAGGCCGGTCGACGGCGCTGCCATGCACCGCGAGAAGGCCTGATGCAACTGGTGGACCGTCAGGTCCCACGTGAGGGCGACAGCATCGTTGAAGTTGCGTGGCGGTGTGTCCGACCGTCCGAGGCTCGGCGGCGTGGTCGCGTGGCCCGGATACCTAGACGCGGAATCCGTGGCGGCATTGGAAGTCGCTGTTCCTGTCGTCATCATCGGCCCCTCATCTCTAGGATCGTTGTATACCGAGCATGCGTGACTCTTCGGGTACTGACAGGAGCCGTCACGGGTGGAACTGTCTCGGCTGACCTTCCTACGCCCGGCAACTTCAGGAATCGGACCAGACGATTCGCTGCGGGTGACCGCCGAAGCCGAACCTGTTGATCAGCCTGGAGCACGGTGGGTATTTGTTGGCGCCGCTGCCCAATGTCGGTCGCGGTGGACTCAGTCGATGCGCGCGACGTTCCCTCGGCCCGGCTTGCTCCGGTGGGCGCGCAGGTAAGGTGCCGCCTGGCATTCATCGTGCGGCCGGCGCTGACGCCCGCAATCTGTTGCACCGTCCGAGGACGTGGACACCGCCAGGGCCGGTCTGCTGTATGACCGCAGGGCTATGGCCGTGGCGGTTGCCGACTATCGGAGGAGCGAATGTGGCGGGTGAGCCACATGCTGGCGCTCACGCCCGCCACGCTCAGCGCGATGAGTGCCATTCCTACGCTGCCCATCAGCACCGCAAAACCCATCACCAGCGCGGCCGCCAGCAACCAACCGCGTGCGGTCATGCCACGCCACTCTTGTGGGCAGCGCAGCATGACATGACCGAACCGCTCGGCGAACTCGGGATCCTCCGACCGCAGTTCGTTTTCGATCTCCGTCAATCTGCGCTGTTCTGCGTCGCTGAGCACGCCTGTCTCCTTTCCCGGCTGATGACCGTCCGCATCGCGCTACTGTGGAGCCGTTCTGTTGGTCTTTGATGCACCGGCGCGACGGCCAGCAAGCTCCGCCGCCCGTCGAATCGCCGTTGTCAATTGCAGTATCCGACTGACTAGATTCCATTGATAGGGCCGGCAGCAGTAAACTACGAAGACCGTTCCATGCCCGAAGTTCAGCAAACAGTCTGCTGGTGGACGGCCGATCTGGATTCCGCCGCATCGGTATCGGGACACGACATCAATCCACGTCGTGTACCGCGGGAACCACCATCACCGGGCATGAGGCGTGCTCGATCAGGTTTCGTGATGTCGAGCCCAGCACCAGCCCACGGAATCCTCCCAGGCCCCGCGAGCCGACGACCAGCACGCCGGCCGAGGTGCGGCGAGCGAAGGCGCTCAATGCGGACGCGACTGAATCGCCCGGCACGACCTCTGTGCGGTACTTGACATCCGGATACCGTGTGCCGGCACCGAGCCCACCCGCGGCAGGATCGCCTACTGTGGCCCAGAACCCGGGGTTGCCCGCAACGGCCGCACCCGCGGAACCCTTTCCTGCTGGATGATGATGGGCCAGGATCAGCTCGACGTCGCGCAGTTGCGCTTGCTCGAACGCGACTTCTGCCGCCCGGTTGGCCCCGGGGGATCCGTCGGTGCCGAGCACGACCGGCGCGCCATCCGACGGATGGTCGCCGCGTACGACCACGACCGGGCAGCGGGCATGTCCTGTGAGCTGGGCCGCCACCGAACCGACCAGGAGGCCGGCGAACCCGCCGAGGCCGCGATGGCCGAGGACGAGCAGCTGAGCATCGCGTGAGGCGTCGACCAGTACGGCGCCGGGTGATCCGTCGATCAGGCGGGTGGTCACCGGCACGTGAGGGTGATCGGCTCCAACCTCGTGTGCGGTCTGCGCCAGGAGTTCAAGCATTGCCGCCCGAGGCCCTTGATCATGTTGATCGTACGGAGCATGGAACGGCGGCAGGATCACCGGCCAGCCGAATGCGTGCACGATTCGGAGACTGCTGCCGCGCCGTTGCGCCTCCCGAGCACCGTAGTGAACGGCGGACAGCGCTGTCGTCGAACCGTCGAATCCGACAACCACAGGCGCGACAACCAGGGGCGCACTCATCGCGAAACCTTCACAACCACATCGGTGCCGAGCGAACGTCCGCCCGATCTATCGGCCGTGTACGTGAACGTCAGGCCGGTCTGGCCTCTCGCCGCGGTCAGTGGGACGACAGGCGGATGGCCGGCCGCAGTCGACCGCAGCGGTGCCGGTCGTTGTGAGGAGGAACGCATGATGATCCCTTCTTGGTAGATTCGAAGCCGTCTGGCTTCTTGTCCATTCGCCGCACCGGCGCGATGTCCCCGCAAGCCTCGCCAAGATGGCGTTCACGGTGGCACCGCGACCCTGCTCGATCAACGAGGACCCTGTGAGTGCCGTAGCACTTGTCACCGGCCCATCGGAGACAGTCCGGCACGGTCACCAAGCGGTTCGTTCACCAACGCCGGACTCCGCTGTTGAACCATTTTCGCGATCGAGGACGGCCCGAGGTGTTGCCTGAGGTCGGTCCACCGCGCAGCCGCCTTCCTCAACTTTGGGTTCTCATGCGGTGTGCTGACAGGGGTCCGCGGCGGACAAGTTGGCGGCCCTGAATTGCCGGTCACGAGCAACGCCACGGCGGCGAAGCAAGACGGCAGCGATCGGACGCGGCTTCGAATCTGTCTCGCCGGCGACACCCGCATGGCGCGGGATTGCTCGTCGTCGGCAACCAAGGGGGTTCAGATTGGTGCCTCGCCCACCTGCTTCGTCGACAGACTCGCGACGACGATGATGCCCAGAAGCAACATACGCGGAGCGGCCGGCGGAGGCGCGAGAGGAACTGCGCTGTGAGCCTGACGCCGAAGTCAGAGCCACGAAGATTGAGGTTCATGGTGTTCATCCGACGGCGGCAGACCAACGCTCGAGCATCAACTGTCCTTCACCCGGGATGGAGGAACGGATGGGCATCAAATACCAGCTACCTGCGATCACCCTGGCCATCGGCCTTATCACGATCGCACTGGCACTGTTGTACGCGGACAGTATCGGCGTAGGGCTGACGCTGGGCGTCGTCGCGTTGATAGCCGTCCGCTACGTGGCCCGTCGCTGCGCCGACGCGTATCTCACCAAGATCCATCCGGAACACGGCGACCGAATGGACTAGAGCCGCCAGCGCCAGGTGATCGACACCCGCCCCGACGGCCGGGCCACGCCCAGGCGCTACGGGAGTTTACGGCGGCGGGTGCGACTAACCACACTCTCGTCAAGGCAGCGTGCTCCCGCCACGACAGAGCTCGCCGTACGTCCCTCGCCGACTGTTGCGCGCTGACGAACCCCGCAACCAAGCCCAGAAGAAGGTGGCGTAAGTGCCGAACGTGGCCATCAACGGACTCGGCCGCATCGGCCGTGCGGCGTTGAAGATCCTGCTGGACGCGAACGAATTGAACCTCGTCGCGGTCAATGACATCGCGGACGTTGACAACCTGGCCTATCTACTCCAGTACGACACCGTCTACGGCCGCTACCACCGCAGGGTCAGCACCGAGGACGGGGCATTGCTCATCGACGGTCGACGGATCGCGACGTTCGCCGAACGCGACCCGGCGAAGCTGCCGTGGGCCGACCTCGGCGTGGACCTGGTCCTGGAATGCACCGGCGTCCTCAAAACGGAGGACGACCTCAAGAAGCACCTTCAAGCCGGCGCCTCCTACGTGATCCGGTCCGCCCCGACTTCGTCGGAGGCGGTACCCACTGTGGTGCACGGCGTGAACCGTCCCGACGGCGCACCACAGATCATCTCCTGCGCTAGCTGTACCACCAACTGCATCACCCCGGTCATCGAGATCGTTCACCGCCACATCGGCGTGCAACGTGCGGTGATGACGACCATCCACGCCTACACCGCCGGCCAACAGCTCGTCGACGGCCCCGCCAAGAGCTTCCGGCGCGGCCGGGCCGGGGCCGCCAACCTGGTGCCCACCTCGACCGGAGCGGCACGAGCGACCACCCGCGCGGTACCGGAGCTGGTCGACAGGTTCGACGGCATCGCCGTACGCGCGCCTATCCCGGTCGGGTCGATCGCCGACATCGTGTTCGTCGCGAACCGGCCGACCACCGTCGAAGAGGTCAACGCCGCGTTCCGGCACGAGGCAACCGACGAGCGCTACCGCGGCATCCTCGGGGTCTCGCAGGATCCGCTGGTCTCCGCCGACATCGTCGGCGACTCACGCGCCGCCGTCATCGACCTGGACTTGACCCGCGTCGTGGACGGCACACTGGTCAAGGTCATGGCCTGGTACGACAACGAATGGGGCTTCACCCACCAGATGATCCGCGAGGCCCGCAACACGCTCGGCGTAACCGCATGATGCTCGCCGACCGGACGAGCACGCCGGACGATCTTTGCGGCGCGGGTCGCCGACGGCCGGGCGGTTCCGGCTCACCGCAGCCGTCCCCGGGCCGTCACCGGAACGGGTAGACCGCAGCCCGCCGCTACAGTATTCGAGACCCGATATGGCACAAGCCACGATTGTTCTGCCTGCGCCCCGTCCATTTCGGTTGGACCTGACGGCCTGGGCGTTGCGACGACGCCGGAAGAACACCGTCGACCGGTGGGATGACGGCCAGTACAGCCGCGTCATCATCGCCGACGGACACCCCGCACGGCTGACAGCCGTTCAGGCGACCACCGGAGTCGAATCGACGCTGATCGTCACCGTGGAATCGGCAACACCCATCAGCGAGTGGGCCTTGAACGCGGCCGGCCTGCTCGTCCAGAAGATGTTCGGGCTAGCGGTCGATCTGCGGCCCTTCTACGAGCTGGCCGACGACGACCCTGTCATCGGTCCGCTGGTGCAGCGGTTCCGCGGGCTGCGCCCGCCTCGCTTTCCGACCGTCTTCGAGGGACTGGTCAATGCGATCGCCTGCCAGCAGGTGACCCTCGATCTGGGGATCATCGTTTTGAACCGGTTGTCGCAGCGCTTCGGGCCGCACGTTGTTGATCACGATCGTCTGCTCCACGCGTTCCCCGCGTCGGCCGACCTGGCCGACGTGGGCGAGGAAACGATCCGCGAGCTCGGATTCAGCCGCCAGAAGGCGCGAGCGATCCAGCAACTCGCCGCCCATGTCGTCGACACGAGTGTGGATCTGGAGCGGCTCGAGGGTTTGAACAACGACCAGGCTGTCGCCGCGCTGTCGCGCATACACGGCATCGGCCGGTGGTCCGCGGAGTATGTCGTGCTGCGAGGACTCGGAAGGCTGGACACCTTCCCGGGCGACGACGTCGGGGCACAGAACAACCTGCAACGCTTGTTCCACCTCGCCGAAAAGCCGACCTACGATCGTATCCGGCAGTTGACATCTCCGTGGCATCCCTACGAAGGCCTCGTCTACTTCCACCTGCTACTGGACAAACTGCGCGCCAACGGCGCGCTATGACCTCTGCCGCCACGCAGACGACCAGCCAGCAGGCACGACTGGCCGGAAACGACAACGACCACGTCAGTCAGTGCGGGTTGGCCCGTTCACGCGCAGCAGGGCCACCTGGCCCTCGGACAGGCTGGGCGTCGGGGCCGCTGCACCCAAGCAGCGGATCGCATAACCGCCCTGCTCGTTGGCGTCGCTGAGGCTGCCACCGGCTCGGCTGCCGACATCCTCGGCCGTCTCGGCAGTGCCGCGACCGGGCTGGCCGACGATGAGGCGGCCCGTCGCCGGGCGCACGTCGCTCCGAACGCTGGGCGCACCCATCGGGGGTGTCGGCGTTCGTAGTGCTGATCCGGCAGCGGCGTTCGGCTCTGGTGGGGCTGCTGACTGCCGCAGCCGTCGTGTCGCACTTCGTCGGTGAGTACACCGACGCCCGTGGTCATCGCGGTCATCCTCGCGATCAGTGTGGGGCAGCGGTGGGCCGACGAGTACCGCGCCGAGCGGGCCGGGGCGGCGTTGCGCGACAACCTCCGGCATTGGGGGTCGCAGCGGGATCGCCGGCAGCGTCGACGTGGTACAGGACGGGAATCCCTACACGATCGCGGGTGCGGGCGGGCAACACGCTGTGCCGGCCAGGCTTCCAGGTTTTGGCCGGCGGTCGGCGCCTTCGTCGGGAGCATCCGGGCGAGACCACGCCATCCGACGGTGATCATCACGCAGAGTCATCCACCGTGCGGGCGGGATCTCGGCGACGTCACGTCCCAGCGACCGTCGGGCCTTCGGTTGCCATCGGCGTGACACCGCTCATAAAGATGACTATGAGATTCCTCTTATCGGTAGTGTCGGGTCGTGCGGCTCAACAGATCCACGGACATCAGTCTGCGCATCCTCATGCTCAGTGCGGTGCGCGACGACCGGCTCACCATCGACGAGCTGGCCGATTCGCTCGTGGTGCCCCGGCACCACCTGGCCAAGGTGGTGCAGCGGCTGCAGCATCTGGGACTGCTGGAGACCGTCCGGGGACGCAGCGGCGGGGTTCGCCTCGCCGGCACCGCGCACACCGCGTCGATCGGCGGGCTCGTCCGGACTCTGGAGGGCGAGACCGAGGTCGTCGACTGCCAGGGGGAGCCGGGCTGCCCGCTGAGCCGGGGCTGCCTGCTGCGCGCAGCGCTGCGCCGCGCCCAGGAGGCGTTCTACGCCGCCCTTGACCCGATCACTGTCGGCGATCTGAGCGCCCCGCCTGCCCGGCAGGTGCTGCTCAGCCTCGGCCGACACTGACCTACCGATCGTCATCAGGAGACACCGATGCTCTCTGCCACCAGCGCCCCGGTCATCAAGGCCACCCTGCCGGTCGTCGGCAGGCACCTCGATCAGATCTCCGGCACCTTCTACGAGACGATGCTCGGCGAGAATCCGGAGTTGCTCGACCTGTTCAGCCGCAGCGCGCAGGCCACCGGTGAGCAGCGCAGCGCCCTGGCCGGTGCGGTCGCCGCCTTCGCCGCGCACCTGATCGGCGCGGGCCCGGAGGCCGTGGTCTTCGACCACATCGTGGAGCGCATCGCGCAGCGGCACTGTGCCCTGGGCATCCGCCCGGAGCAGTACACAATGGTCGGCCGTTATCTGATGGGCGCGGTCGGCGCGACGCTGGGCGACGCGGTCACCCCCGCGGTCGCCGCCGCCTGGGACGAGGTCTACTGGCTCTTCGCCGCCCGGCTGATCGGCCGTGAGGCCCGTTTGTATGCCGAGGCCGGGGTGGATGGCGCCGACCCATGGCGCGACTACGTGGTGGCGAAGAAGATCGCCGAAGCGCACGACACGATGTCGTTCATCCTGACCCCCGCCGACGGCCTGCCTGCCCCCGCCTTCCTGCCGGGCCAGTATGTGACCGTCGCCGCCGACCTGCCGGACGGCAGCCGCCAACTCCGGCAGTACTCACTCTCCCAAGCAGCGACCGGTGGCACCCTGCGGATCACCGTACGGCGGGTACGCGGCAGCGGCGGCGCCCCGGACGGCGTGGTCTCGGGCTACCTGCACGACCAGGTCAGCGCCGGCGGCCGGCTGCGGCTGAGTCAACCGTACGGCAACCTCACCCTGCGCGACGGCACGGCGCCGCTCGTCCTGGTCAGCGCCGGGGTGGGCATCACCCCGATGGCGGCGATTCTGGACCACGTGGCCCGGAACCAGCCGACTCGCGAGGTCACGATCGTGCACGCCGACCGCAGCCTTGAACGACACCCGCTGCGGCTGGACATGACCAGCCACGGTTCGCGTCTGACGTCCTGCACCACCTTCGTCTGGTACGAGCAGGCGAGCGACGTCCCGGGCTCGCGCCAGGGTTTCGTCGACATCGACGTCATCCCGCTGCACCCCGACGCCGACGTCTACCTGTGCGGCCCGGTGCCGTTCATGCAAGCCGTCCGGGCCGGGCTGCACCGCCGCGGGATCAGCGACGGCCAGATCCGCTACGAGGTCTTCGGGTCCGAACAGTGGCACCGTACCCCGAAGCGCGCGACGGCCCAGTTGGCCACCACGGTCTGAACGCCACGTCACGGGAGAACAGGCCTCTTGACAATCTGCGACGGACCTTGCCGACACTTGGCAAGGTCCGACTCTGTCGATCGCCGCCGTCAGCCCTGTTCGCCGCGACCGTGCAAGCCCAATACTGTAGTCGGTGTTTGCGCGCCGAGAAATCTCTCGAGGATTGCGGCGCGTCGAGGAGGCTGATAGCCATGCTGAGGAACAAGGACGACCGGAAGCTGAGCCGGTTCCTGCGCTGGTTCCACCGGACCTTCGATGACTGGGTCTTCCGGTACCTTCTCGGGCCTGCCCAGGTCAGCATGGCCGTCGACGGCACCGAACCAGCTGCGCGTGAGGGATGGAAACACGATATGGAACGCCGTAAGCGCTACAGCCGGGAGTAGCGCGAACGCAGGCACCGTGCTCACGTACCGCAAGCGGCAGCTGCCACGCCCCTCGTCCGTCCAGCACCAGCGGCACCCGATGACCGCCCTACCCGGTTCCGTGTTGCTTCCACAGAGGACGGCCGCTCGCGCGCTTCGCTGAATAGCGTCTCCTACGATCTGTCAACGTAAGAAGGAGACGGCGACGCGACGCGTCGGGCAAATGCTCGGGTCGTCTGGAGGCGCCCGGCATACATCGCGTGAGGTGCCCTGCGCCGGCGGCCTGGAGCGACCCCGTTGATCGGTGCCACCGACGCGCGGGTACCACGGTGGTTGTGTTCGTGTCTTCTGCATGAGCGCATCTCACGCGGCTGCCATTGTCTGTCCCGCAGAACTCACCGGTGGAGTCTGCTCGGCGGCGTAGTGGCAGTTCCGCTTGCGCGGACTACGCGATGGCCGACACCGCAGCCCAGCTGGCGAAGCCGAGCAGTGCCAGGCCGGCCCCCGCACCCGTGATGGCACTCGTGGCGACGGCGGTAGTCCGGGAGACGAGGACGGCTGCGACCGCGACACCAGTCACCAGCGCCCCCAGCGCCACCAGGGACGGGCTTTGCAGGACCGGTGCCATCGGCCAGAAGTGCACGCCTACCACCAGGCAGACCTACGCGGCGATGTACTCGCCGCCTCCGCAGAGGGCGATCACGGCGGCGCCCACCGCGGCGATGCCGAACTCAACGCCGACGATGATGCCGTACCGCCGCATGGCGCCCGGTTCACCCAGCACCGAACCACCTGACCAATTCCGCCACGCGTATACCGCACCGACCACGGCGACGATCAGACTCAGCACTGCGCCCACGATCAGCGGTGACCGCCATACCGGCGGGGGCTTCTCCTGCGCCCACCCGAACCAGCAGGACGCGAAGAAGCCGAGGATCAGAGCGGACATCGCACCGTCGCGTGCGCATTGCATCGAGGGACCTCTCATCGATCGCCTCCGTAACGGTTGAGCGGGTCAGCCAACTCGAGCTACCGCTGAACCCGCGCTACGCACCGCACGCATCTCGCGCGAAACGCGTCGAGGGCCAAGAGACCTGGTGTCGATGAGTGGCGACTCCCGGTGCCCGTGGGATCAGAGCTGGTCCGCCGGCACCGCGGAGGTGTCGATCACCTGCGCGACAGCAAGTCGCGGTGTTCGCGGTGGCGGCCCGTGCTGTTCCGGATCGGCGATCCCCAGTCGCAGGGCGAGGTATGGATGGCCGAGGCCGGCGAGCAGGTGCCGCAGCGTGTGCCAGGTGGCGGCGACCTCGACGACACCGCTGAGCGGGACTACTGATACGCCGATGGTGGTGGCGGTCAGCCAGGCCGCGGACAGCGCCTCTCCGGCCCGCAGCCAGTCCAGCGGTCCGTCACCGTCGCCGAACAGCAGCGCGTAGACCGCGGTCCGGTCGTGTCCGACGCCGACCGGCAGTGTCCCGGGCCGGCCGAAGTTGCGGCTGGGCACGGTGGTCTGAGTGGGGTGTTCGGGCAGCACGCTGGCGGGAAGTCCAGCGCCCGACAGCGTGGCACGACCGGTCCAGTACGTCAGCTCCGAGGCGATCTGCGGGTCGCCGGCTTCCACCGCGGCCGCCCGGCCTGCCGCGGAACCCAGCTCCGCCAGGTCGTCGGCGCCGAGCACCTGCAGGTTGCCTTCTGCGCAGGCCGCGGTCGCGACGGCCCGCAACCCCACCTCGGGTATGGACTGCTCGCTCACTGGCCGCCGGTCGGTGTGCCGGATGCGCGTCGCGTGCGCCAGGCGCAGCGCCTCCATCGTCACCGGGGTCCGGCCGTTCACCACGAGCGTGGCCAGCAGGTCCGGATCGCTTGCTTGCGGGAACCGGGTCACGTGCGTCGCCCAGCCGTCAGCGGCGAGTGCGATCCGGGCGTGGTGCAGAGCGGCCCCGCAGCTGAGCATCAACTGTCGGCCCTGAGGATCTCCGGCCGCAAGCTGGCGGCTGCGGGCGGCGAACAGGTCCAGTCGCTCCGGGTGCACCCGCCACCGCCACGGTTGGGTGTTGAGGATCGACGGCGCGTTCCCGGCCGCGGTAGCGGCGCCGGTGAACGCAACAGCGGGCAGCCGGTCGTCCGCACTTGTCTCGTGTCTCATGCTCAGGGCCCCTGAATGTCCGTATGCGGCGGACCGCCGACGTTCACGCGGCGGCGGGTCGGATCAGGTGCCTCCGGCGCCGGGCCACGGGCCGCTCGGGCGCCGCGTAGAAGGTCACTAAGGACGGCTGCCTGGCTACGCTCGACGTCCCGGGTGGCCGTCAGCAGCGTGACGGTCCTCGTGTGGGCCAGTTCCCGGAGCCGGTCGAGGGCGGCTGCTGGTCGGGCGTCGCGGAGTTCGGTCAGGTAGCGGTCGCGAAACTCGGTGAACCGTTCCGGTCGGTGGCCGTACCAGCGGCGCAGCGGCGTGGACGGTGCGATGTCCTTCGCCCACTCGTCGAGATGGACCGCTGCCTTGGTCAGACCGCGTGGCCACACCCGGTCGACCAGTACCCGGGCGCCGTCGTCGGACGAGGGATCATCGTAGACCCGGCGAAGCCTTACCTGCCTTCCATAGGTCCTCCTCGAGGGGGATCGCTCGCGGTCACCACAAGACCGCAGTGCGAGGTGTCACCGTCGATGCTCGCGCCATGCCCTCGTCGCGGGACAGGTATGCGGCCAGCACCTACCGCGGTGACAGATTGCCGGATCCCGGCAACGCCGGACGACATCGTTGCCCTGCCCGGCACCAGCTCGACCTGATGGCGTCTCACCGGCAGGGCAGCGGAGACCGATCACCCCGGCGAGGGGATCGGTCCGGAGTCTCCGCACGAAACGAGAGCCATGATCAGGTGCGAGTTCCCGTCTGCCGGCACGTCCACGATTGCTGCCGGCAGATCCGACGAGGGCTGAGCAGTCGAACCGGCCGGGATTGATGGTGTAGGCGGCCCTCCGATCAGCCCGGTCCGCGTCGCGGTGTCGTGAGGCCGTAGTGCCGAGCATCGGCAAGTTGCGGCACCCGACCTGACCGGTGACGGCACCTGTGCAGGACCGGACCGGCGGCAATCATTGATGGTGATCGAGGCGACGCCGGCTCGATAGCCGAGTGGTCGGGCCGGCGGTCGCCGCTTAGATCATCGCCCATCAACAGGGCAGAACAAGGACCACGCAGCCACGATCCACCAGTTCCATGTCGCGCAGCCCCGTCATCTGGCACGCATCGATACCCGAGGAGTCGCAGATGAGTATTGCCCAACGAACCGCAGAAACGACCTGGGAAGGCTCGTTGACCGTCGGCGGCGGAGTGATTCGCTCGGGGAGCGGCGCACTCGACGGGCTGGACGTGACCTGGGCGGCGCGCACGGAAACGCCCGGCGGCAAGACCAGTCCCGAGGAATTGGTCGGCGCCGCTCACTCGTCCTGCTTCGCGATGGCCCTCACGCTGATGCTCGGCAAGGCCCACACGCCACCGGGCCGCCTCGACGTCGCGGCAACGGTAACCCTGGACGACGTCGATGGCGTACCGACCATCGTCTCCTCCACGCTGCGCGTGGACGGCTGGGTGCCCCAGCTCGACGCGGCAGGCTTCCAAAAGGTCGTGGACGAGGCGGCCGCACTATGCCCCGTCTCACGGCTGTTCACCGGTGCTCGGATCAGCGTCGAAGCCACCCTGCAGCCGAGCTGACTCACGCCGGTCACCCAGGCGGGCGGCGAACCACCTCAGCACGATAGGCCGTGCGGGCGGCGGACCTGGGCAGGCCGTACCCGTTGTGGGGTCGCAGCCCGGGCGGCGGCACTCAGGGCACGGGTGGCTGAGGGTTCCGTGTGTGCTGCCGGTCGGCAACCACGCGCCTTGGTGTTGCCCGCTGCCATCGCGTTCTGCGGGACACAGGTTGGACGGGCGGGTGGTTGTTCTGGAACGAGCCAGGAGGCCGACCGTGACAAAGTCACATGCTGCCCTTGGCAGCGAGCCGCGTGCGCCCGCCCCGGTGCCCCGCGACGCGCCGGTTGCATCCGACACCGACCAGCGATCATGACAGCGGCGGGACTCGCCTGTGGAACGTCGAGCACGGTTTCCGCACCACGCACGCGGCCTAGATGCTGAGCCGGCAGCCCACCATCGCGGTCGGAAGCCACCGTACATGGCCACCACCCGCACCGTGGAAGTCCCACACCCACCCAGCCGGTCTTGTGCGCGCGGCTGATTGGCACTCCGCGCCCGCTACTCGAACTGTGAAAGGACCACTGAGGTGACCAGCACCGTGCAGGATCCGATCGACCTGCTCCGCACCAGCTTGGAGGAGCAGTTCCAGCGGAGCCCCGATCAGCTCGCCGAGCTCACCGTGCGCAGCCGGCAGCCGGGCCGCGGCGGCTACGACCACGACACGCTCGCCGCGCTCATCGCGTCGGCCCGCCAAGCGGTGGCCGACACCGCTCAGGCGCTGCGTCGCATGGCCGAGGGCAGCTACGGCACCTGCGAACGCTGCACGGCCGACATTCCGTTGCAACAACTGGAGATCCTTCCGCACGACCGGTTCTGCGTGCCGTGCCAGCGCAGGCAGACCGGCTGACACCGATACCGACGGCGAACGCCACCGCACGACGATGCACGCGACAGGACATCGGCACACCGCCCGGAGGCCTTCATGCGTTTTTCGTTGACCCGACATCACCGCGACGACGGGCTGGTCACGCTGGCCCCTGCCGGCGACGTTGACATGGACGCCGTCGACCCGCTGAGATCAGCCATTCAGGACACCCTGAACACACCGGACCGCATCGCCGTGGTCGTCGACCTGGCCCGGGTGACGTTCCTGGACTGCGCCGGCATCGGTGCGCTGGTGGCCGGCCGCAACACCGCCGTCAGCCGGGGACACCGCTACACCGTGGTCAACCCGCAGCGCCAGGTCCGCCTGGTCCTGGAGCTCACCGGCGTCTTCACCGCCCTCACCGGACGGCACCCTCAGCCGGCACCGGTGACCGGCCGAACAGCGCGGGCACAACGATCCCGGCGCCATCGCGACGACCGGCGGGTTGCGACGACACCGTCGACCGCCGGTGTCTACGCCTCGCCACACGGATAGGAGCTGGTGATGGAGAAATGGTCGTTGACGGCGCTCGCCGATGGACTGCTGAGCCACGCGCTCAGCGCGTCGCGCCGCCGCGATATGCGCACCATTGATGGCGAACGTCCGCACCTGCTCTACCAGAGCGTGATCGCGTTGGCTCGCGGCCAACGGATCGAGGAGCACGACAATCCGGGTGAGGCGAGCGTGCAGGTGCTACGCGGACGGGTGCGGGTCACGGCCGGCGATGACACGACCGACGGCTCGCCCGGACAGTTGCTGATCGTCGCTGGTGCCCGGCACTCGCTGACAGCCCTGGAGGACTCGGCCGTGCTGCTCACCGTCGCCAAACGTCCGGCGATCGCGGTTGACGAGGTGGGCACCGGTCTGGCCGGTTTCTACCAGGGCCGCAGCGGGCGCCGGCGCTGGCCCGTGAATGCCACTTTGCCCTAGCCGACGACGTATCGCCGGGAGAAGCTCATGAGAGAGCCACAGGTGTTCGTGATCGTCGGGGCCGGGTTGGCCGGGGCGAAGGCCGCGCAGACGCTGCGGGAGTCCGGCTTCGGCGGCGAGATCGTGCTGCTCGGTGAGGAACCCGAGCGGCCCTATGAGCGGCCGCCGCTGTCCAAGGGTCTGCTGCTCGGTACGGCCGAGCGGGAGTCGGTGTTCGTGCACGAGCCCGGCTGGTATGCCGCGCACGATGTGGACCTGCGAACCGGCGTCCGCGTATCCGCGGTCGACCGTGCCGCCCGGCAGGTCGAACTGGGCGACGGTCAGCGCCTCGGCTACGACGCACTGCTGCTGGCCACCGGTGCGACACCTCGCCGTCTTGACGTCCCGGGCGCCGACCTCGACGGAGTGCTGTCGTTGCGGACCCTGCCCGACAGCGACCGGATCGCAGCAGCGCTCGTCGGTGGCGGCCACCTGGTGGTGGTCGGTGCCGGCTGGATCGGGTTGGAAGTCGCCGCCGCCGCCCGACAGCACGGCGCCACCGTCACCGTCGTGGAACACTCAGATTTGCCGTTGCGGCGGGTGCTCGGGCCGGGCATCGCCCGGGTTTTCGCCGACCTGCACCGCGACCACGGGGTCACCTTCCGCTTCGGCGCCGCCGTGCAGGCTTTCCGCGGCGAGAGCCGGGTATCCGCGGTCGTGCTGGACGACGGTACGGAACTGCCAGCCGACGCGGTCGTCGTCGGCGTCGGGGCCCGACCGAACGTCGCGGTTGCCGAGCAGGCGGGACTGACCGTCGACAACGGCGTCGTCGTCGACCAGGCGCTGCGCAGCAGCGACCCGCGTGTCTACGCCGTCGGGGATATCGCCAACGCCTACCACCCTGTGTACGGCACGCATTTGCGGGTCGAGCACTGGGCTACGGCGCTGCACTCGGGTCCGGCCGCTGCCCAGTCCATGCTGGGCGCCGAGGTCGTCTACGACCGGTTGCCCTACTTCTACACCGACCAGTACGACCTGGGCATGGAGTACACCGGCTATGCCCCGCCCAGCGGATACGACACCGTCGTGGTTCGCGGCGACCTCGCCAAGCGGGAGTTCATCGCGTTCTGGACCGCCGGCGGGCGGGTGATGGCGGGCATGAACGTCAACGTCTGGGACGTCACACCACAGATCGAGGATCTGATCCGCAGCAGAAAGCCGGTCGACCTCGCACGGCTCGCCGACCCCGGCATCGCTTTGGACGACATCACACCAGTGGACAAACAGTCGCTTGCCTCTGGAAGGAGCAACAGATCATGAACAGTGACCTGGCCGTTGCGATCGTGGTGGGGCGTCGACGGATCCCCACCCAGCCTGCACGCCCTGGACTGGGCCACCCGAGTGGCCATCGCCCGGCACCGCCCGCTGCGAATCGTGCACGCGTTCCAATGGCCGCTGACCAACGAACTGATGGGACCACCGGCGGTAGGCCCGCCCGACGCCGGACTGCAGCACACCGCCGAACAGGTCCTGGCGGCTGCGGCCGATCGGGCACGAGCCGCCGCGCCTCCCCTTCAAGTCAGCACCGACCTACCGGCGGACGTGCCCGCGGCGGCACTGATCGACGCTTCCCATGACGCGGACCTGCTGGTCGTCGGCCACCCCGGCCTCGGCGGATTCACCGGCCTGCTGCTGGGATCCGTCGGCGTGCAGACCGCCGCGCACGCCGCCTGCCCGGTCATCGTCGTCCGCGACAGCGACAGCGACGCCGGCCGCAGCCCCGGTACGGCTGACCCGGCTCGTGGTCAGGTGGTGGTGGGCGTGGACGACTCGGCCGTGTCGAGCCTGGCCGTCGACTTCGCCTTCGCCCACGCCGCACTGCACGGAACAGCAGTGTTAGCGGTCCACGCCCACCGCGCCGCAGCCGCCGCGCCCGGCACGTCGCAGGTCGCCGCGTCCGACGGCCGGCACGACGGCCCTGCCCGGATGCTGACCGACGCGCTGGCCGGATACCGCGCCAAG